>DFIB01000118.1 GCA_002371375.1 Mageeibacillus sp. UBA3708
TTGCGGCGGGCCGTCTCTTCCGCACTCTCATAGTGCTGCTTAAGCAGCCCGAACTTGGCAAAGCTGAACGACCTCGGAGTCCGCTCGTCTTTATATCTCAGGTACTGCAGATATAACTGCATCAGCAGCAGCGAATTGCGAGAGTCGATATTGTCGAGAACATATCTGATGTTGTCTTCGGTCCTGCAACGACTGATGATGTAATTCAGGTTGCGAAGCACCGCGCCGGAGCCCTTGCTCTTCTTGAGCACTGAGACCGCATTGCGGATGATCCTACCGTTCAACTCTTTCTCGAATTCAGCATATGCGGACCTGTTGATCCCGCTCCTCATGAGCGATGCAAAAACCTTCCCGTCAACGCTCTTCGGCTTATAGTGAATATGGTGCAGGAGCCCCGCCCAATTCTTCTGCTTCTCATAGCAGTCTGTCACGTTCGCCCTGCCCTCGCCGATCAGCTTATCGATCACGGCGGCAATGAACTTGCGGTCATGATTCTTCAGGTTGAGCTTCCTGATGTTGGTCGAATTATACAGACGGTAATTCATCTCTTCCACGAGCTTTATCACGTCCGACAGCTCGATGAACCTCACGCAATACATCTCACGCGTCTCGAGCAGAATTCGGATCGCGGTATTTTTGGATGCGATGTTCGCAGGCTTCGTCCCCGTCTCTTTGATATACTTGACGATGACTTCGATCTGCTTGTCACTGAGCGGTCTCGTTCCTTCCAGAAGGTCAGCAACGGCATCGCCCACTCTCGCCATCGCCTCCTGTGCATCAATGATCACGAAGTCCTTTATGCTCCCAACCTCACGAAAAGCTTCCCTCTCCAAGTCCTTCTCCATCACCGAATGGCGCGGGACAGACATATCACCGAGATCGTAAGTGATGTAGTAATTGATCAGCTGATCGTACAAAAGCTGCGTTGACGTGAGTTCTCTTACTCCCCGCGGGAAAGACTTATAGAACGGCTCCGGAACATTCGCCCCTAGCATCTCAGAAGCAAACACTATCATGTCGGGATGAACAAGTCCTGCGCCCTTGGTGATCCTGATGTTGAGAAGCTTACTCAGCGACAGCAGCGTCTCAGCCTGATCAGAAGAGCCCTCAGTATAATCATTCACCAGCACATGCTTCTCAAAAAGCAATTCCTTGTACAACTTATCAATGCTCACAATCCGCACCTCATAAAACCTGCGATATTGCCGGATTATAATGACCGATAGAAGTAAACCCGGCTAGCTGCAGACAGATAGAGTATACATCATGATGACAAGGTGGGCAAATGAGAACAGAATGGGATAATTATTCCGAACTCAAAAATCTCTGATCACTTCTGCCGGAGAGAAAGGAATAATATCTCCCTGTCTAGTATCAAGGTACGCCCGTTCTTCATGCATGTACTCAACTATCTCCCGCGTCTTAAAGCCTTTAAATTTATCAATTACAGTATCAAGAACACTGATATCATCATCACTCAACACACTATAATCCATGCCTGCCGTAGGATATATGTGGAATATTGAGTCGAAGTTATAACTCTCCTCTTCCTGAATATTCAATCTATGAAGATTCATCAGACTATAGTGACCAACAGGCAATGCTCCCATATCATTATGCCTGTAGACAAGACCCGTTATCGCGTGTCCTGTGTTCTTATATGACAATGCATCTGAATACCAGAGCATCTTCATTAATTTGACCTTGTAAAGATTGGATACACGAGCTGCAATATATGATATTGCAGCTTCTGTTTTATCAACATTAAGTACTACAAATCCATTCGATTCAGACGGTTCAACAAAATATACATATTCGCTCTCAAATACCTGGCGCGACAAGTACTCCTTACCATATGTCTCAATCATCTCAACGATCCTGTCTCTAACCCTGTCTCTCTTACCCTCAGCCAGATCAAAACTATTTCTCCTGTACAATTCCAACAAATACAAAGGATTATCCTTGATAAGGCGGAGCATCATATCATACGAATCATCTTGAATTGCTTTGCTCTCATATCGTGAGATCGTCGCTTCACCCCATCCGAGAAGTTTGGCCAGATCAACCTGTGATAATCCGTAACGCTCTCTGATCGACACAATATCATCAGAAGTCAATAACCCTCGCTTGATCCGGTATGCATTACGTGCATTAAGAAGATTCTCATCCATCATGGAACCGGTTACGAATTCGTTCTCATCGTCCTTAGAATTGGAACAAACAAAGTACTTCTCGGTATACGCTATATCTATACCCTTCATATTGGTTGTTGTCGTTCTTGTCCTCTCTTCCACCTCATGAGACATATCACATAAAGGGCAGGACATGTGAACTCTTCGAATCAATGTACTCTTTGTCATATCAGGCCTCCTTGTCAAATTGTCACGAATAAGGAAAAGTCATAGGATACTTTGCATAATGAAAGGATACACAAATTATCCGTCTCTTATCGCAACCTTTAATCTTCAATTTTATATACACTTCTCTGCCACCTATTACCTTACCAAAAACATATAGAAGAAGTGGATCTGTGTCATCTGTGTCAAGCTTTGTCTCCGAATACTCGGCAACTGTTAACTCCCTCAACCGATCTGCCACATCTGAAGCAGTATAATTCAAATCCAGAAGTGCAAAATACGTTGAGTGTTCTTCATCATCAGCCTTGTTCTTAATAATTAGTGTCAAGTCAGAATCAACATCAAATCTCTCATTCTCCAACAAACTCCTTAAATCTTCAAGAAATGCTGCAACATCTCTCTTCTTCGATTGAATACCAAGGAAAATAACAATCACCCCCCTCGACAATTCACTATCAATTGATAGTATACCATCAACTGATAGCAAGTCAACAGGTGATCAACTGATTATGACTGAACGTATATAAAGAGCTTCATTAACCGTTGGACAAACGGCATACCTTCCTTCTCACCCGTCAAAGACAATGATCTTCGAACTGTCCTTCCCCTTCAGATATTCTTCGACTCCGTTGTCCACAATGAATTTCTGATCTTTGCGCGTAATCGGGACAAGCCAGAGGAGATTGACTTTCTCGCCCATGAAGTCGTCGTAATGAGGGGCATCGGTATTACCAAGGCGCCTGTCGTTGAGAAACAGGAGGAAGTTGTAGCCCTTGATCGAATCGAAAGGGATGGTGTGTCCGTGTCCGAGGAATGTGATCTCGCTCCACGGGAAGGCGGAAAGGCCGGACATGGCGGGGATGAGTCTCGACAGGAGTTCCTCAGAACGTGCGCTGCAGGCGAACCCCAGCTCCATGCGCCGGAAGTCCTTGTAGTCGTCCTCATACGACATCTCGACCTTCGGCATGGGGATCATGCTCACGCCGAGAGTGATCGCGTAGAGGGTGTCCCCACGGCGCCCCTGCGCCAGAGCCTTGGGCGGGAATTCGCCGCCGTCGATCGCATAGTATTTCTCTTCCTTGCCCCAGAACCTGTTCAGCGTGTTGATGTGGAAGTCCTGTACCTTCCCCCAGAAGTTCTCATCATCGAAGAACGCCCAGAATTCACGGCTGTCGTCCACTTCCTTGGCGAATCTGGGATATGCTCCCTTCAGCTCCCACGCGAAAGGTCCGGTCCCCCTGGCATACGCGGAATACCCGTAGAACCCGTCGTAACCGCTGAAGCACGGGATTACCGCAATGATCTTGCCGTCTGACAGAACGGCTGCCGAATCGCCTTCCGCAAACCACTCAATGGACAGCGAGTCATCATTCAGCTCGATTCCGCCGGGATCGTGAGCGACGAACTCAGCCGGCATGCACGGTGCCTCTCCCTCCACGGCGAAAGCCTGTTCAATATCCCGCGGCGCCGCCACCCTGTTGCATATCCAGCAGGTGCGCATCTCCGGCTCCTCACTCATGGCGTTGACCCACAGATAGAAATAATAGTTCTTGTCACTCTTCTCCACGATCGCCTGTATGTCAGCCACCGGCGACCAATCATCGATTACAACTTCAGGTTCCATATCGTCCTCCTGTGTTTACTATCTTCAGATAATGCCGTTTATATTATCCATAGTCAGCGCCTTGAAATCCACATTGATTCTGCTGGCGTTCCCCACCAGATTATCCAGGAATTCATCGTACTCCGACTGACTGTAAGGCTTCTCAGGGTCATATCCCTCAGCATCGATAAAGTAGACTACGCCCGCATTCTCCTTGTCCGTCTCAACGAACCAGTCCGGCAACGGATCACCGCTATTGTCGTAATACTCTTTATCATAGCAATACACAAAATTGTAAGGCTTCTCATTCCGCTCCAAATACTCATCCGCAGAGGCATCGTAAAAGTAAAAATTATACGGGTACACCCTGTTGCCATACCCCTGATTATGCGATATCGGCACAAACATCACGCCATTGCTGTAGAACTCCGAGCCATACGGAGCATAACACCCTTCAGTCTCCCATCTCCGGATCATAAGATCGAACTCCAGGATCTCGGATCGGTATGCCATCCCTGAATACTTATTCCAATTGATCAGCAGCTCCTCGACGCCGTCACCGTCAACGTCAACTATGGCAAACTCATTCTCAGAAATGTCTTCTCCCGGGAAATCACATTCATCTTCAGTTCCCGGCCAGATCTTCTTCTCATACAGATCCGTCAGCGCCTTCTGATAGATCTTGCGCAGTTCGTCGTTAACGGTGGAAGCCGTACCTGCGACAGAAATGTCAGATACTTCGGTCGTTCCGGATCCCCCGGTCCCTGAAGTCTCCGGTAAATCAGAATTATCAACGTCCTTATCAGCCGGCTTCCCCGAGCATGAACACAACGTCACAAATACCATTGTAACTATCAGCGCGAAAGCAGCAAATCTTCTAATCCTTCTCATAGTGGCGTGCTCCTTGGCCTGGCAATTTGGGATTATAGCCTAATTATACAACAAGAAGATCAAAGGCGTTTTTCTAATGAAGAACACGGTGATTCTTTACACATTCTTAAGTGTTAGGGATTTGTAATCAACATGAATCTCATTGCCGAAAGTATTAGCTACAAACATGCCATAATCATTACCTTCAACGAACACAACAAAGCCAATCGACATACATCATAATTATCCGATAAATGAATCCAACATTTATATACAAACATCTGTTCTATTGTGTTATAATCTCATTGGCGCAGGCTGCTAATGGGCGGTTGCCTTTCTTTTTATTTGCCCCTGTTTGCAGGGAGTAACAGAAAGGAGGGCTGCGGAGATGACAGACATTGAGATTATTTCGATCGTAATAGGCATTATTACCCTTGTTATAGCTTCAATGACACTGTTGTTGAAGCTATTGGCGTTCCTGATCGAGCTCTTTGACGCTCGGTACAGACGCAAATAAAAACTCACCCATTTGGACCGGAACTCCTTTTGGGTGAGTTAAAAAACAAACCTGAAAGGCAACCGTCCTTGCGGACTGCGCTTTC
>DFIB01000120.1 GCA_002371375.1 Mageeibacillus sp. UBA3708
AGGTACGATCTTTTCTCATACAATTTTCCTGTAGTTTTTGTGATTCTAATTGTTTTAGGAATTATCATGATCGTTTTAGGCACTATGCCACAGTTGATATATATACGAAGGCATAAGATGATTCGAGAGTAGAGGTAAAAACATGGATGCGGTAAAATGTTCTTCATTGACCAAGACTTATGATATGGGCAAAGAGAGAGTTCACGCCTTAAGAGGAGTTGATCTGAAAGTCCCGGAAGGAGCTTTCTATGCGATCATGGGAACTTCAGGGTGTGGTAAAAGCACTCTCCTAAACCTTATAGGAGGACTTGATAAACCATCTTCCGGAACAGTTGAAATAAACGGCAAATCACTTTCCTCAATGAAAGAGAAAGAATTGTCGGGTATTCGAAGAGACTATATAGGATTCGTATTTCAGAAATTCAACCTGATCAATGAACTGACTGTGTGGGAGAACATAATCTTACCGATACTCCTGTCCGGGAAGAAACCTGATGAGGATAAGATCAATGATCTGTGCGAGACTTTGCAGATAAAAGAAAGAATTACTCATACCCCTCTTGAGTTATCCGGAGGGCAACAACAGAGAGTTGCTATAGCAAGGGCTTTGGCCAATGATCCCAAGATCATATTATGCGATGAGCCGACTGGCAACCTGGATCACAGCTCGAGCACAGAGGTTGTTAATCTGATAAAAGATATTCACGATAAGTATAAGAAGACCGTTATAATGGTAACTCACGACAGTGAAGTTGCCTCTGTTGCTGATAAGATCCTTAAAATGGATGACGGAATGATCAGTTGGTAAAAATGATAAAAAGGTACACGTCCCCTTTTTACCAATTTACCATTTTGCGCTTCTCATAATAGCAGAATTCATTCACACCAAGAGACTTAAGGTAATCTATAGTCTCGCTGAACATGATACCTAACGTGTCAGGCGTGTGTGAGTCAGAACCGAGGCTTATATATTTGCCTCCCATGGCAAGATATCGCTTGATAACGGCCGGGTCAGGCATTATGACGGATGAACCTTTAGCCTGAGCCTTATAGATCGACCTGGTGTTGATCTCAAGGCACTTCTCTTTGCTTATCAGAGCTTCAAAGAAACGGTCAAATTCCTCCGGACAGTCCTCATACAGAATATATTCCTCGGGATCAGGATTATAGCGGTTGATATAATCGAAATGTGCTGCTACATCATAATTATTGCACTTCTCGCACATCTCAGCCATTTTGCCGATATATTGCTTATGACGCAGCCTTTTATCCATACCATAGCATTCTTCGCCGCCATAATAGACATCCCGGCCGCGGAAAAGATGATTGCTCAGAATGACAACATCAAAAGGCGCTGAAGAGGCAATTCTGTCAATATCTCCGGCAGTATGTGTCTGATAACCGAATTCTATGCCCATCAGCAGTTTAAGGTTATCAGGGCACTTGATGCGCCAGTCTTCAAATGCTTTGCAGTATTTTATTATATCGAAAGTCGTTATATCATCGAGCGGATCCGGGTTATCGTATTCATAGTGCTCAGTTATGCCGACCACATCAAGTCCGCGGCTGACCGATGATGATATAAGCTCATCTATTGTCATTTGTGCGTCAGGGGAGAAGTGACAAGTGTGATTGTGGATATCAGCTAACATATATCACCTTATTTGTGCAGTAAGATCGCTATACCGATATAGATAACATCGACTATCAGAGCAAATGCGACAATTGCAAGCCATGTCTGCTTGATCGAATAGCCTTTTTGTTTCTTAAGATGATCGTGTATCGGTGTCAGTGTGTTCTTCAGGATGATGATCTTTTTCTTAGTGAGACGTCCTATCGTGATCTTAAGGATTGATAAACCGCCGTCTATCATAAACGGCAATCCGAACGCAAGGTATGCGATCGGCATCTTAACATACATCGCATAAAGAGCGATCAAAAGGCCGAGGCTTCTGGAGCCTGCATCTCCCATAAGCATCTTGCTCGGGTTGAAATTGAATATCAGATAAGCAAACAGTGCTCCGATAACAACTTCGCATACCGCAAGTGATGATTCTGATATAGTGCTGTTGATGACTGACAGGAGATTGAAAGCAAAGAATGTGATTATCGTAAGAGTTCCGGACAGTCCGTCAACGCCGTCAGTAGCATTCGTCGCATTGATCGAGACGATTATAAGGATCGTTGCAAGGATAAAATACAGAACAGGCGGGATGGATATTACGGTTCCTGTAAGCCCGATGACGATATCATTTGACATGTATGTCGTCGCGATCCATGCACCTATAAGCGCAATGCCAAAATCAAGAGCTCCCTTAAAATACTCATTCCACGGGGTTTTGGCTCTGTCATCAAGGAATCCGGATATCATGGCGAGAAGGGATAATGATACAGACAGTACGACAGCCATATCCATATACCTGAATCCGATGCATACTGCAGCGATTACAATAGCGAAATAGAACCCTACACCTGTAGGTTTGCCGATATTAACTTCGCTTCCTTCAACATATTTGCGTCCTCTGTCATGCCCGAGCAAAGTTTTGCCGAAGGGCAGAAAGAATAAAAGCACCGCCGTTGCGGCGAAAGCGATAAGTGAAGGGCTGATATTTATCAATGTGTTTATAAATTTATCCATTTTGTCACCTCATAACGGCATATAGTATATCATTGATATGCTATAATAATGCGCGTAAAAATGATTCTTGTGTATTTTGTATTAAATAACGGAGGTCTTTATGGATTATAAACAGCAGATTGCAGATATACTTGCAGCAAATACGGGACTTGAGTCAGAGAAGATCTACTCTCTTATCGAGATACCGCCGCAGCTTGAGATGGGGGATTATGCTTTCCCGTGCTTTATTCTGGCAAAGACACTTCACAAAGCACCGCCGATGATCGCGGCAGAGATATCTTCATCACTTGATCTCGGCGGTACTGTTCTGACCGTTAAGAACGCCGGCCCTTATATCAATTTCTATATTGACAGAAGTGCCCTTGCTTCAGGCGTTGTAGGCGAGATCATCAGATCGGGAAGCGGGTTCGGCAGTTCTTCAGAAGGCTGCGGCAAGACTGTTATAGTCGAGTACTCTTCGCCTAATATTGCAAAGCCCTTCCATGTCGGTCACGCCTTCACGACGATCCTCGGCAATTCTCTGGCAAGAATATATAAGAAGCTGGGCTACAATGTTATCCGTATGAATCACCTGGGCGATTACGGAACACAGTTCGGCAAGCTCATCACCGCATACAGACTCTGGGGTGATGAGGAAGCTCTCAACGAAGATCCCATCAAGGAGCTTCTCCGTATATATGTCAAATTCCACCAGGAAGAGAAGGAGAACCCCGAGCTTACAACATCCGCAAGGGAGAATTTCCGTAAACTCGAGGAGGGCTCACCTGATGAGGTTGCCCTCTGGCAGAAGTTCAGAGACATGTCTCTTGTAGTTTTCAAGAAGCTCTATGACAGGATCGGTGTTGATTTCGATAATTATAACGGTGAATCCTTCTACAGCGATAAGATACCTGAGATTGTCGATATTCTTAATGAGAAGGGACTGCTGGTTGAGAGTGAAGGGGCTAAGGTCGTTATGCTCGAAGATGAGGGGCTTCCGCCTTGCATCATTCTCAAGAGTGATAATACGACTATATATGCTTCAAGAGATCTTGCATCTGCATTGTACAGATACAGAACATACCACTTTGATAAGAATATCTATGTTGTCGGCAACACGCAGGCACTCCATTTCAAACAGGTCTTTGCCGTTCTTAAGAAGGCCGGATTCGACTTCGCCGATAATTGTGAGCATGTTGCTTTCGGACTCGTCAAGTTCAAGGATATGAAGTTCTCAACAAGAGAAGGCAATGTTGTACTGCTTGAAGATCTGCTCAACGAATCAGTCAATAAGACAAGAGAGATAATCGAGAACAATGCCAAAGAGCGCGGTCAGGATATGCCTGAAGAAGAGATCAATGATATTGCCGAGAAGCTTGGTGTAGGTGCGGTTATCTATACTTTCGTGAAGTCAGGAAGAGAGAGGGACATTGTATTCTCATGGGATGAGATGCTCGACTTCAACGGGGATACGGCACCGTACCTCATCTACACTTATGCAAGGACAAGGTCTATCCTCCGGAAGGCTGAATCCATGGGCATTAATAAGGATGACGGAGATTGCCTTGAACTGCTTACAGGTGATGATGAATATGCTCTTATCAGAGCCTTGTCTGAGTTCGGTAATTCGATCAGCAAGGCTGCTTCAAGCAATGAGCCGTTTATGATCGCCAGACAGATTGCCGAGATCGCCAGAGCTCATAACAGATTCTATAATAACTCGAGTATTCTCAACTGCGATAACGACGATTTGAGAAAGGCCAGACTTGCTCTTTGTGAGGCTGTCTGCACGGCGATCAGGGAAGGGCTTGACCTTCTGGGTATTAATACTGTTGAGAGGATGTAAGCAGGATGATCAATTTTGCGGATATCAAATACGAGCGTCCTTCTGTTGATGAATTCAGGGAGAAGGTCCAGAACATCAGGTTCAGACTGATGACATCTCAGGAACTCGAGGCGGCTGAATCTGCCATATTTGAGTATGAGAAGATGATGAGTAAGTTCGATACGGCTTATGCTCTTTGCAATATACTTCATGATCTTGATACTTCTGATGATTTCTACACTGATGAGCTTGAGTATTACGATGAAGCACTTCCGACTGTCAGTGAGATCTCATCCGGTGTGTTATCTATTCTGCTCAGCTGCCCGTGTGCGGATGCTCTGCGCGCCAAATACGGGGACATGATCTTCAGGAAAGCTCAGAATCAGAAGGAGACAATTTCTAAAGA
>DFIB01000123.1:0-1952 GCA_002371375.1 Mageeibacillus sp. UBA3708
GCTCTTCCTCCGTGTTGTGGTTCTCGCGGGCAAAGACGGTCACGGGGTTCGTGGCGCAGATGCCCTGGTTGCCGCTGCCGGAATTGATGACCACCGGCATCTCACAGCCGTTCATCCGCGCGTCACTTCCGGCCGCCGCCCACGCCCTCATCTTGTAATTGATATCATATTCCCTGCCCCGCAGCACCGTCTTGCCGATGTTGGCGCCGTAGCTGTGTCTCAGCCCCTCCTCGGCGATGGCCATGTTGAGACGGATCTGCCGCCCGAGCACCTCCCGGACCGCCTCGACGTCCACGATGTCCGCGAACTCCACGATCCCTTCTACGGAGAGGCAAGTGCGGTCGGTAAGGTCCTCCTTCTCGGAGACTACCTCCTTCTCCAGCAGCACCTCCCCGTTCCGTTTGACAGATACAATGTTCGTATGATAGTCCACGATGCGGACAGATGCCGCATCCTCATTCCGATATGCGGTAACCGTGATATCAAAGATATGGCCCAGATCAATATGATGCACTTCAATGGGGACGCGTTCCAGGAACTCCGCCGTCTCCCGGATTCCCTGTTCCGTGACGCGGGACAGCACTTCCAGCTCCGCCTCGGCATCCCCTGCCACAGCGCCGGCCGCCGCAGCCGCCGGAATGCCGCGCAGTCCGCCGGTGTGCGGCACCACGACGCTCTTGACATTCTTGATGATGTTGCCGCTGACCTCAATGATCAGGCCCTCAGGTCTTGTGCCGAGCGTCTTGGCCGCTACTGCTGCCGCATACGCAATTGCAATAGGTTCGGTGCATCCCATGGTAGGTTTCAGCTCTTCTTTCAGAATCTGAGCGAACAACTTGTGCCTTGTTTCGTATTTTTCCATAATTTCCTCTTTCTCTAAGTTCATAGCATTTTATACTCCCCGCTCATATTATACCACTCTGATGTACGGTTACAAACGATGCGGTCTGCCCCTCCTTATGCGCTGTTTTGCTGCAATACTGCGTGCCGGAACAACGCGCGTTTTTTTGGAATGTTTGCCGCCCTGATAATCTTGCATTTATGCAGAACATACGTATAATTATCTGCAATATATGATAAAATAAATTAATCACATATAACCGCTCGGTAACTATCACTTCTGAGTGGTAAGCTAAAAACATTCAAGGAGCAGGGACTATGCCATTGATCGTAGACAAAGACAAAGTAAGACTGGACATTCTCATGGCATTTGAAAGATGCATGAAAGAAACCCCGATGATGAATGTCTCCCTTCGTGATATAGCCAAAGAGGCGGGCATGTCTCATGCCAACCTCCTGAATTATTTCACAAGCAAGGACGACCTCGTGCTTAGCTATATCAGATACGTGCGTGACTTCGTATCTAACATCTGCACTGACTGGTTCGCTACACACAGCCGCAAACGCTACAAATCAAATCTCAATTATCTGAACGCCTTCATGGCCTATGTTGCAGAGAACAGCTTCGGCGAGAAGAGACCTGGCGCTCTTGCGCAGATTTACGTTCTGACGCACTACAATAATGAGATTGCCGAGCTTGTAAAGGAGGAGTTTGCTGACTGGCGCAAGGTCATGGAAGAGGCTCTCGTCAAAGTATACGGCGACGAAGTAAGCAAGAAGGAAGCCGAAGCAATGGTCATCCTGATCGTCGGCACACTGATCTGCAATTACTGCGATGTTCACACCGGACGCATAAGCAGCAACATTGTCAGCCAGTTCGGACCTCTGCTGGATTCATAGCCTGAGGTATCAACCAAGAAAAAACTGCATTCCTCATTTCTGAGGAATGTAGATTTTTTGTATTCGTATTATCTTCTCTGTTCTGATTATCTGCCCTGGTCTATATCTTTGATTGCCTTGTACAGTACAGGGAATTCATCGATCTTAGGCAGGCGGATTCTGGCGTAGTTCCTGCCAAGGCCTGTGAAATCCGATCCGGATACACACAGAAC
>DFIB01000123.1:2111-3092 GCA_002371375.1 Mageeibacillus sp. UBA3708
TGTCCGATCGAAGATTTGATCTCTCTCTTCATCTTGGCAAAGTCGATTATATTCTCCCAGATGTGATACTGGTGGCGCAGGGCCTCGCCTCCGAGCTCGCGTGCAAACTCGCTTACCTGATACGGGTTGGTGACTTTGCGCATTGCTGCGATCAGAGGCTTGTGCGCAATAATGTATCCTATTCTGAGTCCGGCAAGACCGAAGGCCTTGGACAGAGTGCGCATCATGATCATATTTTCATATTTTTCGAGGAATTTGGCGGCTGAATTCTGATTCGGCATGAAATCGCCGTACGCCTCGTCGACGACTACCGCAGCATTGCACTCTGCTGCTTTGTCGAGAATTTTACCGATTGCATAGCTGTCTATGATCTGGCCTGTCGGGTTGTTCGGGTTGTCTATGTAAACAAGGCTTGTATCCTCATCGATGGCTGCGATGATCTCATCAGGGTCGATCGTGTAGTTTGTCTCCTTGCGAAGCATTACAGGCTTGTATTCCATGCCAAGCATGCGGACTGCCATCTCAAAGTCAGTGAACTGAGGAGCGATTCCGACTACCTTGGCTCCCGGACGATTGAATATATTGCAGATTACATATATACCACTGATACTTCCGTCTGTGAGGAAGAGGTTGTCCGGCTCCAGGAAGAACTGTCCCTTCCAGTATTCGCATAATCCATCGAAAATGGCGGTACTGTGCGGATAAGGTCCGAGTCTGTTCATGTCAAAGTTCTCAACAACCTTGAGCATTTCAGGCGGGAATCCGTAAGGTGTGCATCCCTCGCTGCAGTCTACGCCGCCCTCAGGCAGTTCGATGTGGTCCATTGCATAGCTGACCTTCTCAAGGTTCAAAAGTTCATCTCTGAGTTTAAGCTGCATTATGTTGTTCTCCTTAGTATTGTGAATACGAAGTATATAATTACTACATCAAGATAATAATCCCGGCAGCGTGCACTTCGCAACCGGGATTTTTGTAATATAG
>DFIB01000192.1 GCA_002371375.1 Mageeibacillus sp. UBA3708
TTTACGGGTACATTTCAAACCATCCGCCCTGAATGTCTGTAACTTCCGGCACCGGTGACCCGGATCTGCAGGAATATCGAGACACTACAGATCAGGCAGCAGAATTTGCAGGCTTCAGCTTGTGCATCTAAATTGATTTACCGGAACACATCTGTTGCGCTCACAGACAACTCGCACCCCGGCACAGGCGAAGTAAAGAATTTTTCCGAAGATTCTTCGGAAAAAAACTGAGATTCTTCGGATTCAGCAAGAATCAGAAATCTTTCCGAAATTTCTTCGGAAGAAATGCCGTTTTCCTTCGGAAACACTGTGAATGCAGACTTACACCTGGTGTGGCAGTACTCATACTCCACACTCTCCCCTATTCTATCCTGAATCCCTTCAGACGCATTTCCCTTTTGGTCAGTCTGCCCTCCGTATATCCAATCTCATATGATATCCGGTCACCTGTCATTCCCGGCAGTTCTTCCTTCAGCGGGACGGTTCTTCTGTCACATCCACCTTTATGCAATATACCAGCGTCCGTTGTCCAGCTTACGGAAACCGACACGAATCGTAAACGGAGAAGAGGTAATAGCTTTATCTGTTAAAAGTCCCTGCTTATATAAAGTGATCACTACTTTACACATTGTATATCCGTCACTGGTATAGTTTTCCTGCTGTGCATATTCACATGCGTCCCAATTCACCTTGTCCAATGAACTAAAATAGGATTTAGCTTTATCTGTAATTTGCTTAAGGATGTCACTATAGTGATTACTATCAATTCCTACATCCATAACATCTTCTATATAATCCATATCCTGGTATCTCAAGGCATCGACGAGCATGACTGCGGCATTCTTGGCGCTGTTGGCACCCTTGGCACTTGCCTGTTCGGTAGTGACAGAAGTCTCCGTCCATAACTGCAGCCCCCGAACAAAATGATGATCTTATGAGATCTCTGCGCAAGATATACACCTAAATCTCAAGTATCTTTATATCACTGTGCCGGATGAAACGCAATATAACGTGAAGTACTGTCATCCTGCAATCTGCCGTTCCGGTATTCGATCTCATAAGATTTATCATCATTATCCGGAATGGCCGGTGCCGTTGTCTCCTCAACTGTAAAATACTTTTCTGTGTTTCTGTCACGGATCTGCTGAACTGTTAAAGTAAAGCCTGAGGGACGCCTTGACGGGTCAAGCTTCACGCTTTCGCTGTCAGGATCAAAATAATAACCGCTGATGATACCCAAATAACACATTCGTTCAAGGATGGTCTCAATGCTGTTGGAAGAATGGATCATATTGTTTATCATTCTCTTCCTTACATATTTATCCATGGACCGCATGTCTCTGACGCCATCAAAGAGCCGTTCAAATATACTCTGTCCTGAGTCATCGTCTTCATACAATCTGACTGTGGCGGAAAGGACATTCAGCCTCCTGGCGAACCTTTTGGCAGAAGGCAGCATACTGATCCTCCGAAGCAGATAATGTGTAAGTATCACATTCTCGAAAGTGTAGTCAGCCCGTTTGGGGATCATGACTCTCCCGGTATGATCGCCTGTACAATCATGTATTATCATATGATATCCGTTATGCTCAAATACAGTCTCCAGACACTGCAGTTCTTTGAGAAACCGATCCATGTTCAGAGCGAAGTCACGATTCCCCCTATTTCTGATCGTCAGTGCATTAGCATAGTATGCCTCAAGCCGCCCGGGGCACTTGCGGAGCAGCCGGTCTTCTCCCTCCATATTGAGATGGGTATTGGGGAAAACGTAGAACTGCAGAAGATCTTCCGCAAAACGATACAGCGCCGGAAAGACTTTACGTCTGCTTCGCTTTGTTCTGCGTGTCAGTCTGCCTTCGGTACGCGACAGAACAGGAACATTTATATCAACATCTTTCAATATCGGATGGAAAACTCCTGACCTGGATGGTCCTGCAAGTTCCTTAAGCGGAAGAAAGGCTTCCCTGATCATGGAATAACCGTCGTAGGCTATCCCCTGTCTGTTTTGGAAGCAGGGATCGATCTCGATCACGGTATTCATCATCTTTCTTATGCTGTCATCGATCGCTCTTTTTTTATTGCCGGACAGGACTATATTATGATTGCCCGTCAGGACAGCGAACACGTTCTTGGCACATACCGGTCTGTCGTAGAGCATCAGTGTATAAACTGCATCAGCGATCATCATATCAAAATAGGTTAGACTCACCGGTTCGTCCCGGCATGACAACTTGTATCTTACGCAGTTTACTTTTGCATCTGAACTTCCCTTACGGCTGACGGTAACTGCCTCGCTGCCATTATATCCTGCTTCAAATATTCCCTTTCTGATGTTCTCAGCTATTATCGTACGGTTTACAAAAAGACACGGAGGCATGCTCAGTTCTTCCTCTGTCATACTCTTCTCGATATCCTCCATCCTCCCGATGGCTGAACCGTATGACAGGGCTTCCTTTATGTCAGTCTTATTGAAATAATCATCGATAAACTGTGCCGGATCTTTGCTGAATACATAACTGCGCATCAGTCCGGATCTGGCAATATCATAAAACGTTCTGAGACCTTTTATACGGTTAAATGACGTATAGAACTCCGCCCGTCTTTTATCAAAGAGCCACGAATAGATAAGATAACAATGAGCCGTATTTCCGTCGCGACCGGCCCGTCCCGCTTCCTGGTAATAATCCTCTATACAGCGGGGGGTATTATAATGGACTACAAAACGTATATCCCTTTTGTCTATTCCCATGCCGAAAGCATTGGTAGCCACCATGATCTTTGCGTTCCCCTTCTCAAACGCCAGAAAACTCCTGTTCTTGTCCTTATTGGCCATGGGGCCTGTATACTTAACGACATTATCCTCCCCATATATCTGACTGAGATTGGTGTACACGATCTCAATATTATCCAGTGTGCCGCAAAAGACCACACCGCATTCTCCTCTGTGTTTATCAAGTATATCCAGCAGATACCTTTTCTTATGTCTCCATTCAACATCCTGTGAGGAAAGATTTCTGAACTGACCGAACTCCTCCTCTGTCATTTGAGACAATCTCATTATTACAGAGTGTCTGTCAGGGGAATAATCTGCAAGTACGGGCAGCAGATAATACATATCATCGAGTATGTCCGGACTGCTGAAGAATGAGAGATCTCTCTCCCGATAATAACCTGCTATGTCCTGCCATGTCACATCTGTTCTCTGCCTGATGAAGACTAATTCTTTCCGGACAGTATCTACTGTATCTTTGCAAAGATCACCCTCAAGCTTTAATCCCAGAAGATCTTTCAGATCACGGCGGACGGCTTTTGTCGCAGTAGCGGTAAAAGCTCCGATCACCGGGCGCTTTGGCAATGATCGGATCACACGGGCTACCTCAAGATAACTGTGTCTGAAGTCGTGACCCCAAAGCGACATGCAGTGAGCCTCATCCAATATGAGAAGACTGACCGGAAGACGACGCAGCAGGACCATAAAATGACCGGAACTGAACCGTTCCGGAGTAACGTACAGGAATTTTATCTCTCCTGCAGCAGCTTTAATATAAGATTCTCTGCGGCTCCCCCAACCATACAGACTTATATCCTCGCTGCTTTCCTCATCACTGTCGTCCTTGCTGTATATACAGGCTGCAGGGATTCCTAACTTCTTAAGATTCTTCGTCTGATCCTGTATCAGGGCTGTCAGGGGTGAGATAATTACAGTGACCCCGGGAGTTAACAGACCTGCAAGTTGAAAACAGATACTCTTCCCTCTTCCGGTCGGCATGACCGTAAGACAGTCCCTGCCAGAGAGCAGGTCCATTATAGGACCAACCTGCTCTTTGTGCAGCTTTTCCTTCCCGAAAAACCTCTTCAGTTCCCTGTTTAACTCTTCTTCCGACCAGTTGCGTTTCATATTGTCCCCTTATAGAATTAAAGCATTACAGAATAACTTTTGCAAATTTCCGGCTGAAATATACAGTTATATCTGCATTTACAAAAATGATATGTTATTCTGTTACTCTCCCGTTGCTGCGGAAACATTCCGCCGCAACGGGAGAGTAGCTACAATGGGGCAGCCATAAATTGATCTGCATGATCTGACTGCCCCGATATTATAGGGGGGATAATAAGTGTAACGGCACAAGCTCCGTTACACTTAGGTTTCTGCGTAATTGCTCAGGCAATTGCGCATATTAAAGGGGGGAGAAATGCATTTGAATGAAATAGCGTATAATCAATTATCGCCGAAATAACATCTACGGGATATCTGTTCCACAGGGGGTTACTTCGTCGATAATTGATTAGATGAAATTGAATAAAAATGCAAGTCAGAGATCAGACAACATTTGCAGTTTTACTGGTATAATCCCAGTCCCTGGATGTCGGGAACTTGGAGCTTACGGTATCGAGAGTTATGAAATATAATTCATAATCAACCGATCCCATACCGGTATAGTGCTGGAAATCGGGTACAGGCAGTGTTTTCATATTATACTGCAGGTTGCCTTCGCACCATTCGATCATGATGTAGTCACCGATGGTCTCGCTAGATACACCATATTTGGCAAGGAGATCAGCTGAATGACGGGTGCCTGATACACGGTATGCGTCCATTGCTGCTGCCCACTTGCTGTAGTCACCGTTTGTTACAGTGTTGCCGTTCCAACCGTAGTATCCAATTGTCTGCTTGCCGCCATTAGCATAGCCGCCGACGACGAATGAGCCGCTGATGTGGCTATCATAGTCGAAGGCGTTGAAAGCGGCGCTTGTTCCATATATCCAAGATGCTACATAGCCGGTATCGTCAAAGTCCTTGTAGGATATGCCGTTACCGTAGCCCTGCTGCCACCATGATCCTTTGTACATAGACGAGCTTGCGCTGTTTGCGCCGAACTTAGGGTCGTTCTTCATAGACCAGTTCATGTTCTGATATGTGCTGTAGGAAATGGTGTTGCCATTGGAGCATACATATTTCAGGTTGTTAGTAGCAGTGTTGTTGAATTCTGTAGCGTTGGTAATCTTAACGTTCTTACTTGCATTGTACCAATAACCACCATGTCCATCAGGATCATACTTCGAAGAAGTAGAACCTGTAGGCGATGCCGTAGCTGTAGCAGTTGCCGTTGCGGTTGCAGTAGCGGTAGCTGTAGCAGTTGCCGTTGCGGTAGCTGTAGCAGTTGCCGATGCGGGAGCGGTGGCTGTCGCTGTAGGAACTGCAGGCCCGGATACATGCCCGGCATGATCCAGAATCATGCCGTCAACCACTGTATCATGGAGCATCATGCCCCTGTCATTGAAATAATACTTAACTCCGCTCACGGTCTTCCAGCCTGTCACTGCCGAACCGCTCTTCTCCATGTAATACCATTCTTCACCGTCCTGAACCCATCCGGTCTTCATAGCGCCGCCGGATGCGAAGAAATAGTATGTACCGTCAACCTTAACCGATCCTGTTGCCATAACGGCATTGCTCTTGAAATAATACCAGGTCTTCCCGCTCTGGAGCCACTTACTGACATAAGCCGCTCCTGACTTCGTAAGATAATACCAGTATGAACCAACCTGAGCCCATCCCGTAGCCATCTCACCGCTGTCCTTGAAGACATAGTAATCGCCGTCGATCTTCATGGCGCCTGTTACCATTACACCATCAGGTGTGAAGTAGTACCACTTCTTGCTGATCTTCTGCCAGCCTGTCTTAATGGCACCGGATGAAGCAAAATAATACCAGTAATCCCCTATCTCCTGCCATCCTGTCATCATGATGCCCTTGGAGTCAAAGTAATAGACGGTTCCGTCCAGTTCGGCAAGACCCGTGATATTGGAACCTGCAGCATCCTTACAATACCATTTGCCTCCGCTCTTGACCCACTTAAACCCGCTGTATGCAGGAACAGGAGCAGTATCAAAACAATCGATAGTCTGCGCCGTCTCAGTTCCGTATTCAACACGGTCGTCAGCAAGGTACATAAATGAAGAGAATCCGATTACGGCTGCAAGTGCAAGTGAAGTCAATTTAAACATGATCGCCTCCAAGATTATCAGAGAATATCTATCTTATTAGTATAACCACGGTAAAAAAATATGCAATTCAATTCAAACAACAACTATAAATAAATATAAAAAAGAAAACAATTAACAATTCTTTTTAACGCCAGGTAAACCTTGGCGTTTATGGGTTTGTCTGCCAATTTGTAAGCAAATTGGCATTACTGTAGAAACATGTAAATAGCTATTTATAAACAATAAATCAAAAAGGAGGAACGATCCCATGGAAAAGTAGAATAAAAAACAATTCTTTTAACGCCAAAAAACTTGGCGTTTATGGGTTTGTCTGCCAATTTGTTAGCAAATTGGCATTTCATTAAGAACATGAATTAGCTAATTCAAAAAAATTAATAAAAAGGAAATAAATAATATGTACAAGAAAAACAATTATACAAAAAAGACCGTCTATCTCAAAGACGGTACCACAGCAAAGATTACAATCGGTGATACATTCACAGTCACCGGAAAAGTCGGATTCAGCCATTTCCTGACTCCCCTGTCAAAGCAACAGATAGCGAATAAGAACAATAGACGCAGTATCTGGGCAAAGACAAAAGCAGGTCCGTACTACATGGATGACGTGAACAAGCCGTACGGAGAACTTATCGTATATGACGCAAGCATCAAAAGCTCCGGAGCACTCACTGATGCAGAGCGTACGGCTATGGATAAGTTCTACGAGTCATCCGTTTGTCCCGGCTTGCCCGCACTTCGTCTCAAAAGCTACAATGCACCTGTCTCAACGGGCAAAATGATCAACAACCTGATCATTGAATGCAGCTTCGACGACGAGCTGGCCCCCGGAACTGAAGTTATCTGCGAAGGAAGGTTCTTCATCAACAGGAACGGCAGTCTTGCCATCGCTCTTAAGAGCGTAACGACGTTAGGTAATCCGGTCTATATCGACAGGACAAGATACGTTCGCAAGAGCAAAAAGACCGCGAAAAAGAAAGGGGTGATCCCGGCATGAGAAACTTAATCCAACCATGTATGATCAAAGAATCAGCAAACGGCTACACGCCTGTCAGGCTTGAAGATGAGCTTTTCGGGCAGAGGAAGATCTTTCTCACGGACGAGATAGACATCTGCTCGGCAACCTCCCTCATAAAGCAGCTGATGATCCTGTCGCACGAAGATCCTTCCGCACCGATATCACTGTATATCTCAAGTTCCGGCGGAAGCATCGACTCCGGAATGTCAATAATCGACTGCATGTCCTCCATCAAGGCCGAGGTCGACACATATTGTGTCGGCCTCACGGCCTCCATGGCCGCGGTCATCTTCTCGTGCGGGTGCAGAAGATTCATGTTTCCCTCTGGAAAGCTGATGATCCATGATCCTATGATACCGGAGACAGGCGGCAACGCACTGAAGCTCAAGGCAGTATCAGACAGTCTTATGGAGTACCGCATGAGCATTGCGTCACTGCTTGCAGGGAACTGCGGCAAGACCGCCGGGGAGATCCTTGAACTGACCAGACAGGACACTTATTTCAACGCCGAAGAAGCATTAGCTTTCGGACTTGCAGATCAAATCATTGAAGGAGAGAATCTATGAAAATAACAAGAACAATCGGTAGAGACGTAACAGTTAAGGCAGACGAGCGTTCCTTGTCCAACCTTAACACACTGGTGATAGGAGCGACAGGTGCGGGCAAGACACGCGGCTATGTAAGCCCGAATATTTCTGCAGCTGATACGGAGTCGATGGTAATCATCGACTCCAAGCTCAACCTTTACAAGAAGCACATGAAGGAACTGAAGAACAAAGGATACCGGGTCGAGCTGATCGATCTGTGCTGCACGTCTAATTCGTCTGTAGGATACAATCCGCTGGACATGATCAGAAAAGATCAAAAGAGCAAGACCGTCAGGACAGATGACATCAACGAACTGGCAGATTGGATCTGCTCTGATGATGAATTTCATGATTCAAATGACCCTTTCTGGCAGCTGGCCTCAAGGCAGTACATCAGCGCATGCATCCATCTGTGCTTCCACATCCTTCCGGACGATGAGCATGATCTGACTATTGTCGGAAAGCTGCTTAACCTGATGAACCAGCCGGAATGGAGTGAGCTGATAAACGAAGCCGAGCTCAATGATCCCGAAGCCTTTGAGGTGCTTTTCGACAGGACCGTAAGGACCAACCGTAAGGCCGAAAGGATGCACGCGAGCATCTCCGGGATAGCAGGCACCGCCATGGCCCTCTATACATGGGACGACTGCGACAAGCTGTACTCCGCTCCGGTCAGGTTCAACCCCGCTTCGCTCGGAGACACGAAGACTGCGCTGTTCATCAACGTCCCTGACCATGATCACTCAAAGACACCGATAGTGCGGCTGTTCTTCAGCCAGTGCATCAAGGTGCTGCTAGATCACGCCGACAGCTGCCCGAAATCGAGACTCAAGATACCGGTACACCTGTACTGTGACGACATCGGAGCGAGCTTTGTGATCCCGCATCTGCCGGAACTGCTGTCAATCACCAGGAGCAGAGGCATCAGCGTCAGTCTCATCCTTCAGAACTGGGGCCAGCTCGAAGCCAAGTACGGATCCCACTCGGCATCAACCATCGCAGGCAACTGCTCCATAGCCGTGTACCTCGGCGGCACGGACATCGAGACGCCCCGGTACTTCTCCGAGAAGGCCAACATGCCTCTCGACAGGATAACAGGAATGCCGCTCGACACCGAGCTCGTTCTGATCCAGGGCCAGAAGCCCTTCTTCACACGAAAGTACAACGCCGATGACTACAGACCCGTGGAATACGTGTCCGGCGAATGCGGGAACGGGAGGAGCACCGACTATGGAAAAGAAACCATTTAACAGCCCGTTAAGTCATAACGATTACAGCATGTTCGCGCAGCATTGCTCAATGCGCAAGACACACCTTAACGAGAAGATCAGCGACACCGGTGAACATCACACGAACATGTGCAAACAGGCCTTTCATAACATCAAAGCACTATGCCGCCTCACCGTCCCGGAGTATTTCACGTATATACCCGAAAACATAAGCAAGCTCAGCGAGCTACCTGCTTTCAGTGACTGTGACCTCGGCGAACTTACCTTGGGCGACGTCTTTGTCAGGATAGGAATGATAATAGAGGATTATTCCGAAGATTACACCAAAGATGATGCAAGGGCCGAAGCGTGCAGCATACTGATGAAGCCGATCAGAGACAGCGGCTATACACACCCGTTATACTTCAGCTGCTTCAAGCATGTCCGGAACGCGGCATACGAGATAACACATTATGACAACTGCGCAATATGCTTTGAGCCCTTCAGGCAATTCTATCTGAAGAGCATGAACAGCTATATGAGAGAGAACAGCCTTTGCAGAGATGAAGAGATGTATCCCATATTCTTTAACAACATCGTTATCCCTGCAATTGCCCTGATCAAACACAATGACATCCGATGAAATAACCCCGGCCTCAGTTTTGAGCTTGAAGTGAACCCCCGGAAGATTCCAGTCCTCCAACTTCCGGGGTTCATTTCATTGAGTGCCGGGGTTATTTTTTTGAGATGTGCGGAGTTTGGTGGCTGAGACGGCCGGAGCGACCTGATCGGCTTGGTCTGCCTTAAAGTCACGGTAACCGCAGTATAATGCTCAATCTATGCCGCAAGGATTGAACTCTACTCTGCCTGATTTGTCATCATGGCTCCGTCCTGCAAGAGCTGCCGGCTCTTGTACCCGTTTTGCTGCACCGACCGGCTTCCCGTGCGGATTTACGGGTACATTACCACCGGATGTACCCGTTTTGCTACACAAACTGGCTTCCCGTGCTGATTTACGGGTACATTACCCCCGGTTGTACCCGTTTTGCTGCACCGGCCGGCTTCCCATGCGGATTTACGGGTACATTACCACCGGATGTACCCGTTTTTCTGCACAAACCGGCTTCCCGTGCGGATTTACGG
>DFIB01000103.1 GCA_002371375.1 Mageeibacillus sp. UBA3708
TGTTCATATGCCTGCCGATACGGTCAGCAGTATCCCTTGGATTTATGAGGATATGATCTATGATAAGGATTCGGAATTCACTTTGGACAACAGCAAAATCAAGACTGCCTGTAGTGAAATCGATTACAGTTGCGACTTGACTCTAGTACTTACAAGAACCGTTAGGTATCTTGAGGACAACAGGGAAAGCTTCGAACAGGACAGCGAGTATGATCTGATAACGGATCTTGTACTGCTCCGGAATTCAGATAAACTGGACTTGAAGGATCGTGAATATGTCATTGGCTTTACCAAGGAATACATACAGACATTAAAAAGATCTGAACAGGCCCGTAACAAGCAAAATCGGATTGAGAAAATAAAGGATACCCTCAGGCCGATAAAACATAAGCTAATGGGTCTATGATCATCACTTTACGGAGGACAGACAATTGATTTCGAAAGAACAATTTATAACAGATCTTAAAGAACTGCTGGAAACGGATTCCGATATAACGCTGGATACCGATCTGTTGGAGATCAACGAGTGGGGTTCATTGTCTGCAGTCGAATTCCTGGTAATGATCGAAGATAGATACGGGATAAAGGCGGAACCTTTCTCCGTAGCAGAAGCCGTATTCGTGGAAGACTTATATAACATCGTCAGCAAGGCATGACCCGGAGCATATAACGTGTATTCATTAGTTACTGACTACCTGGATCATACAGTCACAAAGTTTCCCGATAAGATCGCATTTTCAGATCCGAGACGAGAGATATCTTTTGCAGGCCTGTATGCGGAGTCAAGAAATATCGCCAATGTGGTCATCAGTAAAGGCATATTCAAAAAGCCCGTATTGCTCTATATGGACAAGAGCATTGCTCTTGTCAGCGCCATGATTGGAACCGCTTATTCAGGAAACTTCTATACACCGGTCGATACCAAGATGCCTGAAGAGAGAATCCTCAAAATTTGCGATACTCTCTCTCCTGCTGCAATAATTACTGATAATGAACATGCAGAACAGATAAATCGATTGATGCATGACAGGGATATCTTGATCTTTGAAGATATCATTAGTCCCTACTCAGGCACAGACAGGATAGCTGAGGTTCACAAAAACATCTCATCAACCGATACCCTGTATGTCCTCTTCACCTCAGGTTCGACAGGAACACCCAAGGGTGTCACCATCAGCCACAGAGCCGTAGTCGACTTTACCGATTGGATATCCGGATGCTATGAGTTTGATGAGACTACAGTCTTTGCAAACCAGGCACAACTGTATTTTGACCTGTCGATACAGGATGTATATGCGCCTCTTCGCAATGGTTCGACGACAGTACTGATACCTAACAGACTATTTGTCTCACCGGTGCGTGTTTGGAAAGAGATCCTGCGTCACGGGGTAAACACACTTGTATGGATCCCTTCCGAACTCTGTCTGTTTGCCAATCTCGACGTCCTGGCACACGTAGAACGGGCAGATCTTAAGACTGTCCTGTTCTGCGGCGAAGTAATGCCGGTAAAGCAGCTGAATTATTGGATCAAGCATTATCCCGAAGTAACTTACGCCAATCTTTACGGTCCTACGGAATGCACCGAAGCATGCACCTATTACACGATAGACAGAAGCTTTGCTGATGGTGACGTCCTTCCGATCGGCAAGCCCTGCGACAACACCAAAGTGTTGATCATCGGAGAAGACGGCCGGCTTGTTACCGCTCCGAGCATCACCGGTGAACTCTGCATAGGCGGTATATGCCTTAGTGACGGATACTACAATGATCCTGTTAAGACAAGCGAAGCATTCGTGCAGAATCCTTTCAACACACAGACTTCCGAACTAATATATAAGACCGGCGATCTTGCTTGCTATAATGACATGCACGAGTTGATCTATATCGGCAGAAAGGACCGTCAGATCAAGATCCGCGGATACAGGGTGGAACTCGGAGAGATAGAGGCAGCCAGTTCTACTGTGGAACAAGTCACATATAACTGCTGTCTGTTCAATTCTGATGAGGAGAAGATAATACTCGTATATACAGGCGATATCAGCGGGGATGATCTTAAGAAGTCTCTGGAATGCAAGCTGCAGGATTACATGATCCCTTCCGTATTCATACACAGAGATGAGATGATATTCAATAAGAACGGAAAGATAGACAGACTAGCCCTGGCAAAAGAATATCTGCAATAATATTATTTTTCACGTTTCTTAAGCATCCACAAATAAACATGCGGCATCAGCGCAAGGCCTGTAAGCTTAAGTTTCAGGTAAAACGGCGCTGTAGAAAAAACAACATCAGCGGAATCAATCAACGCTTTCTTCCGCAGTCTCCAATAATCTTCTACTTTTCCCGAAGCAATAACGATGCTCATCAGCCAAAGTGCCGTCTCGACTCTTCTTCTTGTGAGCTTTTTAATGATGAACCTATTGTCTTTATAATCAGCTGTCTGCTTTTCAAATACGGTGAAATAGTCATCATATATCATCGGAAGCTTTGAATTCATTGCTGACCTTTCGCGCTGGATGTAGTTGTAAAGCATACTGTCAACACTCACGGCTTTATCTGCAAGACGGCAACACTGATAAGTATAGTAGGCATCTTCGTAGACCCTGAGGTCAGCATCAAATCTCACTTTCCCGAACTTATCTCTTCTGAAGAGCTTTGCCCAAGTTCCGACTCTGATGTCTCCTACGCTGCCGTTAAAGAAGGCCCTGATAATCGCATCATTGTCTCCATACAATCCTTCAGTTCTCTCCGGATCGGGAACTACTTTTCCATCACCATACACGTACGAAAAAGAACACTGCGCAATGTCAGCAGAATTCTCTTCTGCACATTTGACCAGCACTTCAAGATATTCCGGATCAACGGTATCATCAGAATCTATAAAGCACAGATAATCTCCGCATGCTTTTTCAATGCAGATATTCCGTGCAATTGATACACCTTGGTTAATGTTATGGATAACAGTTATTCTGTTGTCATCTTCAGCATATTTCTGTGCGATAGCATAGGTGCCGTCTGTGGAACCGTCATCGGCAATGATCAGTTCCCAATCACGAAATGTCTGACCGATAATGCTCTCA
>DFIB01000060.1 GCA_002371375.1 Mageeibacillus sp. UBA3708
CAGATCTTGAAGTAGGCGGTATTATCGAGAATGCATCAGTTGCTGCAAACAGACGTACATTCTTCTACTATCCGACATACAACTATGATCCTTCTAAGATCGATTCAGCTTCAGACCTGATGAACGACGCATATCTCGGTCACGTTAACATCTACCTCATCAACAAGGGTACCAATGCAGGTAAGTATTGCTGGGGCTATCTGACTGATAATACAGATGCTAAGACATTCGTAGCCGTCGGAACACCGTTCGCAATGGGTTAATAAAAAGGCATAAGTTCAGAAGCGGAGGATAAAAATGAGACGCATATATAAAAACAGACGCGGATTTACACTCGTCGAGATGATGCTTTCACTCGCGATCATTGCGATTATATTCGGACTTACAACAGCCCTTATGGTAAGCATCAGCGATTCCTTTACAATGACATACAACCTGAATGATGCTTCCGATTATGCAGTTCTGTATGGTTATGGTATCGAGAATTCAGTAATCGCACAGGTAAGCCAGAAGAAGAGTTCTACCTGGGTAGTAGGTGATTATACTGCAGAAGGTGTTTCAGAGAAGTCCATCCTTATGTGCAACGGAGAACCGGTATTCCTGCCTCATCAGATGAAGACAAAGGAGAGCGGAACAGGTAATGTCGTTGATAAGTGGATCATAAAGATGTTCTTCAAGACTGAAGGCTCAATGGTTTCCTATGTAGTTCTTGTTTACGACAACTACTGCAACCCGACAAAGCCGTTGATGTATAAGTACGAAGGCAGCTTCTGGCTCCCTCATTCAACAGCTGATATCAAGGTTGACACAGGAAGCGCTACAGATACTCTGGCACCCGGATACTATGCAAAGCTGATCTACAAAGCCGGATCCTGATAACATAACAGACCACAGGCCCTGCCGACCGGCAGGGCTTTTTTATTGTAATTGAACTGTGATAGAATATGACAAAAATTCAAGGGGACAAAGAATGAAGATCAAAGTCGGTCTCGATATCGGAGGAAGCACGACCAAGATAGTCGGGATAAATGACGGCAAGCTCGTTGCCAAGGCGATAGTCAAGGCCGCTGATCCCGTGGCATCAGCTTACGGTGCGGTCGGAAAGCTCGTCAATGACAACAACCTGAAGATAGAAGACATCGAGCAGATCAATATGACCGGCGTCGGCGCTTCATTCCCGACAGCTCCCATACTCGGCATCAAGACGGTAAGCGTTAAGGAATTCATGGCAACAGGTCTCGGCGGACTTTATCTGTCGGGTCTGGAGAAGGCCGTGGTAGTCAGCATGGGTACGGGTACTGCATATCTGTATGCCAATAAGGACGAGGTCACTCACATAATCGGATCCGGAGTAGGAGGAGGAACGCTCATCGGCCTGTGCAATTCTGCAGTAGGCGTAGCAGATCCCGTGAGGCTCTCAGAACTCGCCGAGACAGGTGACCCCAATAATCTTGATCTTACGATCGGTGATATCACAAAAGATGCGATCCCGGGACTTCCGATGAATGCCACGGCGGCTAACTTCGGAAAGGCTTTGGATGCCGTTAAGAAGGAAGACGTATCCGCAGGCGTATTCAACCTTGTATACCAGTCGATCGGCACGATGTCCGTCCTGGCCTCAAGGTGCTGCGGAGTAAACGATATCGTATATACAGGTCAACTGACCTCATTCAAGCAGTGCAGGGACTACCTGATGCCGTTCAAGGATCTCTATAACGCCAACTTCATAATCCCTGAAGATGCGGTGTTTGCAACGGCGGTCGGCAGCTGTCTTGCCGGGGAGTGACGGCGGTGGCAGATAAGCAAAAGCAGAGAGCTTATGAGCTCGACTTCCTGCGCGGTTTCGCGCTGATCATGATGATCTTCATGCATTCTGCATGGGATATCCGCTACGAGTACGGCGTGGATACTTTCGGATTCCTTGAAGCAGACTGGTTCTGGGCAATAGTCCATCCGTTCTTCATCGTCATATTTGTCGGAGTATCCGGAATCTGCTGCACGTTCTCCAAAAATAATCTGTTCAGGGGCCTCAAGCTCCTGGGTGTTGCTGCAGGTCTGGCACTTGCGACCTGGCTTATCACGACATATCTGAAGATATACTGCCTCATCATATTCAACGTGCTTGCCATGCTCGCTGTGAGCATACTTCTGTATTCGCTCATCGAGAAGCTGGAAAAGACGGCTAAGGCTGACCCCAAGCTGGTCAATGCCCTTATCGGTATGGCAGGAGCGTGTTTTGCAGCCCTCGGAAGCAAACTTGAATGGCTTGACTATTCGACGGACAACCTCATATTCCTGCCGGTAGGCTTTAAGATGAATTCCATGCCGTACATGGCAGACTATATGCCGCTCCTTCCGTGGCTCGGCATTTTCCTCATAGGATGCCTCATAGGAAGGGTGTGCTACGCCGAGCGCAGATCGCTTCTTCCGGCCAAGAATAAGACGGCAAAGATCATCACGGCTCCGGTCGAATTCGTCGGCAGACACTCGCTTATCATCTATCTGGTACATCAGCCGATCGTATACGGGATCATGTATCTGATCTTCATGCTCATCAGGCGCGGATAAATGAGAATCAGGAACAAGGGCAAAAGGAAGATACTGCGCAAAGTCTTGCTGGTCATATTACTGATCGGTCTTCTGGCGGCATTCTGGTTCCTGCCCAATCTGATGACACGCCGTGCAGGCGACATCTATTCGGCATACATCTTCCCCGTGATCTCAGCTCCAGCCAATGCGGTCAACACCATCTTCCACTTCTCGATGACCGAGAACCTGGTCGTGCTGGGATCGCTCTTCCTTGCGGGACTCGTGATATACTTCGTGGTCATGCTTTTCGTGAGGGGAGCAAAGGGAAGGCTCGGGTCCTTCCTGTACAAGTCTCTTACGGTCGTATTGACGGTGATGGTCGTTGTGACGGGAGTGTTCCAGCTGATGCACGGACTTAACTACAGGCGTTCGACTGTGGTGATGCTGCTTGAACTTGACGGGGAGGAGCATGATTTCGACGATTATGCGGCAACGCTCGAGTGGGCGTACAACGGCATGGTCAAGGCAAGAGCGGATATGGGGGAGGATTTCGAGGGCGTCGCGCACTCGAAAGAGAGTTTCGAGTCGAACGTAACTTACGCCAACCTCCTAATAGATACCGTCTGCGACAAATACGACATCCCGGTAAGCAATAATTTCGTCAGGGCAAAGCCCGTATCGCTCAGCAGGTACTGGACATACACGGGCATCGTCGGCGTTTACGATCCGTTCCTCGGAGAAGCGAACATCAATACAGACTATATGGATCCGACGACGTTCCCCATTACGATCTGCCATGAGATACTGCACGCCAAGGGGTTCGCGAGCGAGACCGACTGCAATACCCTGGCGGCTATATGCTGCCTGTCTGCGACTCGTGCAGACTTCAGATATGCAGGTTACTTTACGATCTTCTGGAGCCTTCTGGGAGTTACGAGCGAATATGCCGTCGCGGAAGGCAAGACACTTCCCGATTATCTCTGGGACGAGGACATCTTCCCGGTCTACCGCGACATGAATGCCAGCAATATGTACTGGGAAGGCATCTCG
>DFIB01000197.1 GCA_002371375.1 Mageeibacillus sp. UBA3708
TGAGGAACGGGTGTAACATCCTTGATCATCGTTACCTGAAGACCAACTGTTGCAAGAGCACGGATTGCAGACTCACGTCCGGAACCGGGACCCTTAACGAAAACTTCAACAGTCTTCATACCGTGATCAACTGCCTTCTTACCGGCCTCTTCTGAAGCGATCTGAGCTGCGTAGGCTGTACCCTTACGTGAGCCCTTCATACCCATCTCACCTGCAGATGCCCAGGAAATAGCATTTCCTGCTTTATCAGTAATAGTAACGATCGTATTGTTAAATGTTGCATGAATGTGAGCCTGACCGTCTACGACGTTCTTACGCTCACGTCTCTTAGGCCTTATGGCTGTTTTCTTAGCTGCTTTTGCCATTTATACTGTCCTCCCCTTACTTCTTCTTGCCTGCAACAGTACGCTTAGGTCCCTTGCGGGTACGTGCGTTTGTCTTTGTGCGCTGGCCTCTTACGGGAAGTCCCATTCTGTGGCGGCGGCCACGGTAGCATCCGATCTCGGTAAGACGCTTGATGTTAAGAGCTACCTCTCTCTTGAGGTCACCCTCTACTGTGTAATGATTCTCGATCCTGTCACGGATCTTAGCAACTTCGTCCTCAGAGAGATCCTTAACACGTGTATCGGGATTGATACCTGTCTCTTTGATGATGTCGGAAGCGCTTGTTCTGCCAATGCCGTAAATGTAGGTAAGAGCTATCTCAACTCTCTTGTCATTCGGCAAATCAACACCGGCTATACGAGCCATTTTGTTACCTCCATAAATCGAGTAATGTTTTGTTTGGATCTATATACAACACGCGGCGTAAGGAACTCTTTCGTGTCAGGAAGGAGCAGCCGCCCCTACATTTACGTGTAATATTCGATTATCCTGTTTTGTTTGCAAATCTGTTGTTCGTGGCGAAGCAGTGCCACTCTGATTCCGCAGGGCTAAATCTGCAGCATCAGTCAAACTGTTCCTCTCTGCATCAACCCTGCTTCTGCTTGTGCTTAGGGTCTGAACAGATGACCATTACCTTACCGTTACGACGAATGACTTTACACTTCTCGCACATCGGCTTAACTGACGGTCTAACCTTCATTGTCCGTAATCCTCCTGACAATTTCTTTTTGCTGTCTTTTTTGCTCAACAAAAACTTGCGCTTCTGAGCGCATGCTATACTATTGTAACAGATTTTTTTGAGAGTTCAAGAAGCAATTTGCACTTCCGCGCTTCTATGTTTGTAACGGCTTTGCAGGGCAAATCTCCGGAAGCTTCCTTATACGATTGCACACTGATGTTATACCACAGAATGACCGTCAAGACCAGCCGCTTGAAAGCTGCTTTTCTTCCGCATAAACTGCGGATGAAAAGCTCAATTTCTGCGGATTCCGCAAAAATCAGGGATCTTTCCGCAATTTCCGCGGAAAAACCGGTGAGCCAGCCGGATCTGCCGGCCGGCTTTCGCGCAGAATAAAAGAAAGGCTGCCTCATAACAGATTTGAGACAGCCCCATATACATCATATTACTGTTCAGGGAAGTTAATTCGTAAACAGATGCTTACGGTTCTTGAAATAAATGTAATTGACTACAACCATGGCTCCGGTAACGACCAGTTGGACTATCGGTGTTGAAATAAGCGAACCGACAGCTACGCCCGACCTGGACCTGAGTACTATTACAACTGCAATTACATATGCGACTGATGCTGCACAGGCTGCTATCAGAAGACCCAGATAGAGCTTGGGACCCATAGCCTTGAACCCGGACAGCTGGAAACGCACGAAGATGGCACCTGCAGCCAGGGCTATGAACACGAGACCAAAGAGGATATCTACAGCCTTGAGTCCCTTGAACATTGAATAAACAAGCTTGGCTACACCGCCATAGTGCGCACCGGTAAGGACTCTGATTCCGTTATAAAGATTAATGGCACATGATGCGAATAACTGGAAATAGATAATAAACTTGAACCAGTTCATGCCGAGCTGCTGACCGTTCGGCCCGACAGTGAATGCGGGGACAGAACCACCCGCAGACTGCTGCTGAGGCTGCTGGTACTGTGGCTGCTGATACTGCTGCTGCGGCTGCTGGTACTGAGGCTGCTGTGGCTGCTGATACTGCTGAGGCTGAGGTGCAGCAGCCGGCGTCAGCGGGCATCCGCACTCGGAACAGAATGCTGATCCTGCATCAACAATAGAATTACATTTGGGACAATTCATATTAACCTCCTTAGGGCTTGATGGGTTCATTCTATCACATATTATTTACATAATGAGTAACGAGGTGTCTTTCCCGCGTTACGGTAAATAAAAACAGACCCCTGCATCGGCATGTTCTGCTTTACGGGATCCGTCTGTCTTATCTTATTTCTTCTTCTCGCCTCTCCAGGTTATCCTTCCCCTGGACAGATCGTAAGGTGACAACTCCATTGTTACCTTATCTCCCGGCAGGATCTTGATGTAGTTCTGGCGGAGTTTGCCTGACAGGTGTGCCAGGACGATGTGTCCGCTGTCAAGCTTTACCTTAAATGTTGCATTAGGTAATGCTTCGTCAACAATTCCGGCTACTTCGATTACATCCTCTTTTGACATTAAACATCCTCCTCATAAGTTGTCATAACAGGGCCTTCTTCTGTAATAAGTATTGTATTTTCATAATGAGCCGCAGGAAGACCGTCACGGGTGACGATCGTCCATCCGTCATTAAGTTGCTCTATGTATCTCTTGCCCAGCGTGATCATCGGTTCGATGCAGATCGCCATTCCGACCTTGAGCTTGCAGCCGTGTCCGGCCTTGCCATAGTTAAGTACTTCGGGGTCCTGATGAAGTGATGTTCCTATGCCGTGACCGGTCAATTCACGGACAACACCGTAGCCGAAGCTCTCACAGTACTCCTGAACGGCATGACCGATATCGCCTGTCCTGTTGCCTGCGTATGCATACTTAAGACCTTCAAAAAATGACTGCTTCGTCCTTGTCACCAGATCCTTAACTTCCTGCTTTACGTCGCCGACAAGATATGTTCTGCAGGCATCAGAATGATATCCTTCAAGTATGGCACCCACATCAACGGAAATGATATCACCGTCCTTGAGGATTCTCTTTTTGGAAGGGATCCCGTGCACCACCGCCTCATTTACCGAAGTGCATGCAGACCCGGAGAAAGGGGGTTCGCCGTAATTAAGAAAAGAAGGTACTGCACCGTGTCCGGTGATGATATCGTGAACTATCTTGTCCACATCATAAGTGGACATCCCGGGGCGGATCTCCTTATCCAGCGTCCTGAAGACTTCCTGCAGGATCTTACCGGATGATTTCATCAATTCGAATTCTTCAGCATTTAATATCTCTATCATTTGTGTCTTCTTTCCGGTCTCAGATGCCGAGCTTGGCGAGTCCGTCCTCAATAGATTTGATGCAGGTGTCGGAATCGACATTGTTGTTGCCCTCAATGATCAATCCTTTCGCATCGTAGAAATCAATGAGAGGCTTTGTATTCTCGTAATAAGTTACAAGACGTGCCTCCACAGTCTCAGGTGTGTCGTCAGCTCTCTGAACAACAGAGCCGCCGCAGAGATCGCATACGCCCTCGACCTTTGTGGGCTTGTATTTCACATTGAAGCTGGCGCCGCACTTCTCGCATACTCTTCTGGAGCATACGCGGTCCTTGATGATATCATCATCGACGATGATGGACAATACCGCATCGATCTTCTCGTTCTTCTTCGAGAGCATCTCGTCGAGCGCCTCGGCCTGCGCAATGGTCCTGGGGAATCCGTCTAGGATATATCCTTTCGCGCAATCGCTCTCGGCAAGCCTTCCCTCGACCATTCCGATAGTGATGCTGTCAGGAACGAGCTGTCCCTTGTCAATGTATGATTTTGCTTCCAGTCCGAGAGGCGTTCCTGCTTTGATATTGCTCCTGAAGATATCTCCCGTGGAGATATGAGCAAGTCCGTATTTCTCCTTGAGAACTACTGCCGTTGTTCCTTTACCCGAACCGGGTGCACCCAAAATGATCAGTCTCATGATTATTTCCCTCCGATAGATTACTGCTTGAAAGCCTTTACATTCTTGACAGGCTTGCTGCTTTTCTTCTTGTCATCTTCTTCCTTGATGCCGTTGTCAAGGAGTGTGATCATCTCAACCACAACGGTGGACAGGATCACCATGGCTATTCCCGCGTACCAGAACCCGCGGATCTGCGGAACGATCGATACAAGCATGGGAACAAGGCACAGGATAAGGAGATACACTGCACCGGCATAGTTCATGTTGGCGAACATCTTGGTAAGGAACTGTGATGTAGGCTTGCCGGGCTTGACTCCCGCGATATATCCGCTGTTGTTGCGGAGCTCATTGGCGATCTCGTTAGGATTGAACTGCATGATCGCGAAAGCGCTGGACAGGATGATCGTGAAGAAAGCGTACAGTATGAGATACGCCGGGCTCATCCTGAAGTTGACAAATCCCCTGACAATACCACTCTCGCTTCCCGAATTGTAGAAAGCAATGATAAGGGCGGGAGTCGTAAGGATCATCATGGCATAAATGATGGGTAGGATCCCTGCCTGTGTGATCTTGATGGGGAGAGATGTATTCTGGCCCATGTACTGTCTCATACCGATGCTTCTCTTATTGAACATGATCTTGATCCTGCGCTCAGCCGTCTGAACATATACACAAAAGATCAGCGCAGCAGCGCCCAGGATAACGGCAAGAACCGTAAATACTATAGCCCATACCAGACCGAGCTTTGCCTCGGATTGCAGATATATTGACTTAAGAACATGAGGGATATTGCGGCAGATCGCGGCGAAAATAACAACCGAGAAGCCGTTGCCCAATCCCTTGGAGGAGATGAGCTCGCATATCCACGATACGAGAGCGGAACCGATGGTGAAGCCAAGGATCGATATGATCATTGCAAGCCAGAAATTGATCCTTGGAGACAATGCCTTAAGCGAACCCGTGACCATCAGAACCGAGAAAACAAATCCCGCGATCATGGCGGCCATCCTTGTCCACTTTGTTATCTTCTTCTGAACGACCTCATTCTGTGCCGACATATTGCGTAGAGCCGGGATCGCCGCAGACAGTATCTGAACGATTATCATACCGATAAGATAAGGATATACTGACAGCGATATGATCGATGCATTGTATATTCCCTTGCCGGACAAGATGCCCATCAGATTGCCGATGTCTCCCCATCCCTTTACAGTATTCCTGAAAGCTGCAACGTCCATTCCGGGGCACGGAATAAGTGCTGCCACAGCCAATATCGTGAGCATAAGAAGAGTGAATAATAATTTCTTACGCAGTTCCGGTATTTGAAAAGCTCTCTTGAGAGTCGACATTATATATCCTCCGATGTTGTTATCGCGTGCAGTATTCTGCAACTTATCTATTATAATAGCAATTCCTGTTTTTTTCATTATTTTTTTATTTCACTCAAAATTGCTCCGCCGCCGGTTTGACAAACGAATTGCCTGATGTTAACTTATGCGTAACAGTTCTGAGTGCGGAAGGCAGATGCCCTGACGCGGAAGGCTTTAAGTAAATCTATCCTGCTTAAATGCTTCGGAACCTTGTTTGCGAGATGTGCAAAAGGAGGTCAAATGGAGACTAGAGTTGCAATAATCGGCATTATCGTCGAGAATCCCGGTTCAGTATCACAGATCAATGAGATCCTTCACGATGTAAGAGACAACGTTATCGGAAGGCTGGGTATCCCCTACCGCGAGAAGAATATCTCGATCATCAGCGTTGTGATCGATGCACCGGAAGACCTTATCAGTTCAGTATCCGGCAAGCTCGGAATGCTTGACGGCGTATCCTGCAAGACGACTTATTCCTCACACTGATCATGAATGATGTCGGATGCATCGTGCGCAAGCTCTGTGACAGGGCAGTTATTACGCGCGACGAGATAATACATCTTCTGAACAACAGGAACAGTGACACGAATGCTCTTCTGGCTGAGAAGGCTTCGGCCGTCTCGAGAGGTATTTACGGGAACAAGGTCTATATAAGAGGACTTATCGAATTTACCAACTACTGTAAGAACGACTGTTATTACTGCGGCATCAGATGCAGCAATAAGAATGCGTCAAGGTACAGGCTGAGCGAAGAAGAGATTACCGGATGTGCTTCCTACGGATATGACCTGGGCTTTAGGACTATCGTGCTGCAGGGCGGCGAAGATCC
>DFIB01000176.1 GCA_002371375.1 Mageeibacillus sp. UBA3708
CTCATCCATCTGCGCTTCCTGCTGTTTGCGCATTTCCTTATCTTCGGCCATCAGATACCTCCAAGTTATAACATTACCTTAAAGATTATATCATAACTTAAAAATATTATAATATATGTTATTTATATAAAACTTGATTATTTCCTTATCACTTTACAGTGCAAGTGTCCGCAATGATGAACGAGCCGTCAAAGGCATAGAAGCTGATCGTATATTCACCCTTGGCCAGCTTGCCGTTGCCGTCGGCCGTCGCACCGTCATAAGCACTCGTGAACACGCCCTGGAATGATTTACCGCTTGTCATGCTCTTATACACCACCTTACCTCCGTAGCTGACCTCATAATAAACGGATGCACCTGCAGAATCGGTGTCGAGAAGCAGATCCAGCTCTATCTTGTCGGCATCAGTGTACGTCTTATCCGAAGAACCGGAGCCGAACCAGTATGTCGACACAACATCAGAAGGCGTTACGGCTTCCTCACGTCCGTCAATATCGCCTCCTTCAACCTTACAGATATCGCTTGCCATGGCATTGCCGTCCATATCAAACATGGTGACCTTGTATTCACCCTTGGCAAGATGATTCTCAGGATCGACGGGGACGCCTTCATCGAGTGAGAGAAGATAGAATGTCTGCACAAAAGAAGGCTTGCTCGTAAAGACCTTTGTGCCGTTATACTCCACTTCGAAATAGCACTCCGTACTCTCGAATCCGGACTTGAGCTTAACCTCCATGCACAGCATCACCGTATTAACATATGTAACTCCGTCATCCTCCTTGTCATACCACCACCAGCATATGTAATCCACGCGGTCTTTGTCCATAATCTCGGCTCTTGATGACGCATTGTCCGATGAAGTCACAGTAACAGTTCCGGGATCGCTCCGGGACGCTACTGTACATGTTGCCGTAACTATGAGATTTCCATCCTCATCGTAGAAGAAGAATGAGTAATCGCCGTCAGCCAGATTACCGGAATCCGACTTGTATATTCCTTTGAGGGAATCAGGAGACAGCTCGCTCTTAAAGACTGTTTTGCCGTCATGTGATACTTCGTAATACACCGGTCTGTCTCCGAATTCAGGCGCCATGAGGATATCGCATTCTATCTTATCAGTGTTGTGGTATTTGACGATTCCCGAAGTTGATGAAGCGTATTTCCAGTTGACCTGTTCAACCATGTCCGCAGCTGATACAGGCACCTTAACATCCGTCCATGCATCGCAGAACTTCCTGGCCGCTTCAACATAGTTGGCAACCTTCCAGGCCTCATTCTCATCCTGTTCGAATTCCAGCTCGATATCAACTTCTATCTTCTTGTCAGTCTTGCCGATCGCGTTTGCATACGATTCGGCATCCTTGAAAGCTTCCTTGTCTTTGGCAAGGCTCTCCCAGTCCGGAATGCTGAATACGACCTTAACGGAAGCCTCACTCCCGTCAGAGGTGACGGAATCTTCATCCACCTCGAAAGTAATGCCTTCCTGTATCGTCTTGATCACCTTCCCGCGGTTATCATTAACGTCAAGCCTTGACTTGATGTTATCGATCTCCTCTGCAGTGGCATCAAGAGAACCGCGCCTTATATACTGCATATCACCGCCTGACAGCGCCTCTGCGTACTTGGACGCCGCCTTAATGATATCATTGTCATTTCTCCTGCTGCAGGCGCCTGCCGTGAGCACTACAGCCAATATGAGCATTACCGGTACTATACGAGATATTCTTCTTACCAACACAACCCTTCACTCCTGTAACATGTAATAACACTGACTATTGTACCATAATCATTACCAAAAGAGCCGCCTTGCGGCGGCTCTTCATTACAAACTCAATATCCCGGATTAAGGATTACTGTTATTCTTTGACTACGGATGCGTCAGGTGCATTCTTCTGAATAGATGCAACACCGTTCTTGCAGGCCTTGATCGTTGTATATCCTTCGCCTGTGGCGATGATCTGACCGTTCTTGGCCTTGAGACGGAATCTGAACTCACCCTTCTTATCAGCGTAGATCTCAAACTTAGGATTCTTCTCCGTTGCAAATCCTTCTACAGTCTGATCTTCCACCGCAGCGATCGGAGCATTCTTCCTGACGCTCTCAATACCGGTCTTAAGCGTTGCCTCGCTCTTGTAGACCTGTGATGTCGCAACAACCTGACCGTTAGCAGCCTTGAGATTAAATGTAAATCCGCCGCTCTTTGTCTGCTTAGTTACAAACTTGCCTGTAGCCATCTGAATAATTCCTCCGAACCACTGATATTTCGGTAACCCGATGGATTTATTCTAAAACAAAAACACAAAAACAGTGCCCCTTGCGGGGCATTGTTAATAATTAATTTACTATTCGATGAAATTGTGACAAAAGTTAGTCAACATAGGCTTTGTGGAACACTTTCTTACCCTTCTGGATCTTGACGGATTCCTTCAGTGAATCGAGCGGTACCGTCATGAACATATCTGTGACTTTCTCTCCGTTGACAGATACACCGCCCTGCTCGATCAGCCTCTTTGCTTCGCCGCGGCTCTTAGCCAGTTTGCAGAGAACCATAAGCTCGGCCAGAAGGATCCCTTCGGCAGGAACCTGATCTGCGCTGATCGCCGTGGAAGGCATGTTGGCATCGTCGCCGGCACCGGAGAATATGGCTGTTGCGGTATTGCGCGCCTTGGTTGCTTCCTCTTCACCGTGTACGAGCTCGGTTAAGCTGAAAGCGAGGATCTCCTTCTTCTCGTTGATCCTTGAATCATCCCAGTTCTCCATCTCCTTGATCTCATCCATGGGGATAAATGTGAGCATCTTGATGCACTTCATTACATCGGCATCATCAACATTACGCCAGTACTGGTAGAACTCGTAAGGAGT
>DFIB01000222.1 GCA_002371375.1 Mageeibacillus sp. UBA3708
ATTATCCTATCAGTGCTTTGATGCTCGCTGGTATCAGAGATATACTGATTATCTCCACACCATACGATCTCCCAGGATTTAAACGTCTCCTTGGAGATGGCTCAGATTATGGCGTTCATTTCGAGTATGCCGAGCAGCCCTCTCCAGATGGGCTTGCACAAGCCTTTATTATTGGAGAAAAGTTTATTGGTGATGAGTCTGCATGCTTAGTGCTTGGTGATAATATCTTCTATGGCGCAGGCTTTACTTCACTTTTAAAGCAAGCCGTTAAAGATGCAGAAGAAAACAACAAGGCATCAGTATTCGGCTATTGGGTATCAGATCCCGAACGTTATGGCGTGGCTGAATTTGACAAACAAGGCAATTGTCTAAGCATAGAGGAGAAGCCCAAGGAACCTAAGAGCAATCTCGCATCAATGGGTGTCTATGTTTTTACATGGAGTGTTCTGAGAGAAGCCCTCATCAAGGATGAAGCCGATGAGAATTCCAATAACGACTTCGGTAAGAATATCATCCCCATGCTTCTGAATGACGGATGCAAGCTCTTTGCTTACAGGTTTGCAGGATACTGGAAGGACGTCGGAACGATCTCTTCACTGTGGGAGACCAACATGGATATCCTCGACAAGCCTGAAGATATCAATCTCGTTGACCGCTCATGGAGGATATTCTCAAGGAACCCGGTTAAGCCTTCTCAGTACATCGGATCAGAAGGCAAGGTAACGAATTCCGCTCTTACGGACGGATGCCGTATTTATGGCGATGTAATCCATTCCGTTCTGTCCAACTCAGTAGTGGTCGAGAAGGGCGCCGTAGTTAAGGACTGCGTACTGCTTCCCGGAGTTACGGTTAAGGCAGGTGCGCATCTTGAGAGGTGTATCGTTGATTTCGGAACGATAATCGGTGAGAACGTTAAGGCCGGACCTTCCGTATCGGGAGAGGGACCTTATACCAATCACAAGATATGCTCTGAGGGTATCGTAGTATTCGAGCGCGGTCTTAAGATCAAGGCTGATTCGGTAATACCAGGCAACAGTATGATCGATTCGGATATAGAAGTATCTGATGAAGAATCTGTTATCGAGAGCACATTCAGAGTATAAGAGTACAAGGAGGAACAAGATAAATGTTTAATAATGCAATGGGCCTGATCTTGGCCGATAACAAGAAGATCTCTTTAGGAGAGTTGTCCAATCCGCGTGCTCTTTCCGCAGTGCCTTTCGGAGGCAGATACAGGATTATCGACTTTATGCTGTCTGATATGGTCAATTCCGGCATTAAGAATGTCGGTGTCCTGACATATAACAAGTATAAGTCCCTGATGGACCATGTCGGCACCGGTGCCGCATGGTCACTCGACAGGAAGAACGACGGTCTTCACATCCTGCCACCTTATGTTAACTCGGAGGCGACAGCTGCAAATGTTCAGGGAGACGAGGAACTTACCGGCGTGCTGGATTTCCTGAGACAGTCAAGGACGACATATGTCATCATCTCGGCTGCGAATGTTGTGCTCAATACTACATTTGATGACTTTATCAAGTCTCATGAGCAGTCCGGTGCGGATATATCGGTTATGTATAACAGAGACGGCATCAAGTTTGGAAGTCCCTCTTATATCCTTGAACTCGATGATGACGGATTCGTTAAGGATATGCTCTACAATCCGCCCAAGCCGACGTCCAATAAGTGCTCTCTTGGTATCCTTGTATTGAGAAGGGATCTTCTCATTGATATCATCGCGAGACAGATGTCTCACGGCATGACACACTTCGGTATCCATTCCATCGTCAAGATGTTCGATGAACTCAAAGTTCACGGATTCGAATACGGCGGAACGGCACTGAGGATCAATAATGTTCATTCTTACTTCAAGTCATCGATGAACCTGCTCAATGAGGGTGTCCGTAATGACCTCTTCTGGAGCGGCGAACCGATCTACACAAAGGTTAAGGATGAAGCACCGACTCTCTACTTCGATAATGCGGATGTTAAGAACAGTATTATTTCTGACGGCTGCAGGATCTACGGCAAGATTGAGGAGTCTGTGATTTTCAGAAGCGTAACTGTATCCAAAAATACGACGCTTAAGAACTGTGTGGTAATGCAGGATGTTCATATCTCCGAGAATTGCCACCTCGAGAATGTTATACTTGATAAGAACGCTTTCGTCCGTCCGGGTGTTCGTCTTGTCGGCCACCCTGACTATCCTATCGTTATCGGAAAGGGTGCGGGTATCTGATTATGGAAAAGTCGATTAAAGTATTATTAGTTTCTTCGGAAGTAAGTCCTTTTGTCAAAGTCGGCGGTCTTGCTGACGTTGTCGGAGCGCTTCCCGTTGAACTCAACAAGCAGGGAGTAGATGCAAGAGTAATCCTTCCTTTGTACAAGAAGGTCAAGGTTAAGTATGCCGATCAGCTCAAATTCCTCGGCTGGAGAATGGTCCATATGGGATGGAGATCCCTGTATGCAGGTCTTTTCTCTCTCGAGCAGAACGGAACTGTCTTCTACTTTGTAGATAACGAATACTACTTTAATTTCGATCAGATCTATGTTGAGTATGTATTCGATATCGAGCGCTACTGCTTCTTCCAGCGTGCCGTTCTTGATTTCCTCGGCGATTTCATGAACTTCGAACCTAATGTTCTTCACTGCAACGACTGGCAGACGGGTATGATCCCGATGCTCCTTGATGCTCATTACAAGAAGCACGGCTATCATACTAATGTTCAGACCGTATATACTATTCATAACCTGAAATATCAGGGTGTTCACAGTACAGAAGTCGTTAAGGAGATGCTTGATCTTCCGGATGAATACATCAGAGAGGATTTCTGTATTAAGGACCGTGCCATCAATTTTATGAAGGCAGGTATCGTTTTCTCCAATTCTGTTACGACAGTATCTCCGACATATGCATACGAGATCATGACAGATTACTACGGTGAAGGTCTTAACTGGACTCTTCAGAAATATGCGTATAAGGTATCAGGTATCCTTAACGGAATGAATGATCTTGAGTACAATCCTGCTAAGGATGACAAGATCCCGATGAAGTATACTATCAAGAATTATGAGAAGGGCAAGGCTGTATGTAAGAAGTCATTGCAGGAGCAGCTCGGGCTCGAGGTTAACCCCGGTGCGCCTCTGTGTGCCATGATCTCCAGACTTGTTGATCAGAAGGGTCTTGATCTCCTGCTGTATGTTCTTGAGGAGATCCTCTATGACGGAATGCAGGTTGTTATACTCGGTACAGGCGATCCATATTACGAGCGGGCACTTGTTGACATTGCCAACCGCAATCCCGGCAAGATGTGTGCCTGCATAGATTTTGACGGTGCGCTTGCACATACGATCTATGCAGCTTCGGATATTTTCCTCATGCCATCCATCTTTGAACCTTGCGGGCTGTCGCAGTTAGTGTCAATGGCATACGGATCAGTACCTATCGTAAGGGAGACAGGTGGTCTTAAGGATACTGTAATTCCTTACAATGAGTATACAGGTGAGGGTAACGGATTCTCGTTTGCTAATATCAATGCACACGAATTCCTGTTTGTCACCAAATATGCAGCTGATCTGTACAGACATCACAAGGATATATGGAATAAGCTTATCGAGGCAGGCATGAAAGGTGATTATTCATGGAAGAAGAGTGCAGCCGAATATGCAGGCCTGTTCTCTCTTATTACAGGTATTCCTTTGAATAAGCCTGAAGAGGCTAAGGAAGAAGAGAAGCCTGTTGCCAAGAAGGCACCTGCGAAGAAGACTGCGGCAAAAGCTGCAGGGACAGCTGCGAAGAAGGGTGCAGAGGCAGGTAAGAAAGCGGCAACCAAAAAGACACCTGCCAAGAAAGCAGCACCTCAAAAAACAGAGGAGAAGAAGCCTGAATAATGACTTCTGAAGACAAAGAACCGAACATAAGCAATAACGGGGCGCGGGAGCGTGTTTATCACGCCTCGCGCCTGCTTAAGTACAGGCGGCCTTTCGGCGCACAGCCCGAGGGAGGAACCGTCGAACTGTATCTTGAATGTCCTTCAAGTGCAACTGAAGTTACGCTGTGCTATACATACGGGCTCTACAGCTTCTCATATCACGAGGAACCCATGACCGGGTCAGATGCTCTTTACAGAGTCGAACTCATGCTCCCTGATGAATCCGGATTGTTGTTCTACTGGTTCAGGTTCACGGATGAGGAAGGGACAACTCAGTATTATGTTGCCGAAGGCGACACCAGGTTCGGCGAAGGCAGGTTAAGTGACTGCCCTCCCCGTGTCGGTCCTGATGAGGATAAGTATCCGTATGCATTCCAGATAACCGTATATGATAAAGATTTCCACACTCCCGACAGGATCAAGGGGGCGATGATCTATCAGATCTTCCCTGACAGATTCGCGCGGGACGATCACTTCAGTTATGACAGAATGGTCAGTTCCAGTGACAGGACAGAGAGAGTTTATCACAAAGACTGGTACGAGGATGTCGATATCTACGGCAAACCCGAGACCGGCTATCTTGCGTGTGATTTCTACGGCGGTTCGCTTGAGGGGATCACGCAGAAGATCGATTATATCAAGTCTCTCGGGATCAATCTGCTTTACCTTAATCCGATATTTGAAGCAAGATCGAGCCATAGGTATGATACAGCGGACTATATGCAGGTCGACCCGATACTGGGAGGGAACGGCGCTTTCGCCGGGCTTGTAAAGGCATGTGATGAGCGCGGGATCAAGATCATCCTTGACGGCGTGTTCAGTCATACGGGAGCGGACAGCAGGTATTTCAACAAGTTCGACAGATATGACGGGACAGGTGCATACAAATCATTTGTGGAAGGCAGTGAAAGCCCTTACCGTTCGTGGTATAACTTCTGGAACACTGAAGACGGCAATCCATGTTATGATTCCTGGTGGGGATTCCCCGATCTGCCAAATGTTAATGAGGACGATCTCTCTTATCGAAAATATATATTCGGAGAGAACGGTGTTGTAAGGACATGGCTCGGCAGGGGCGCCGGCGGCTTCAGACTCGATGTCTCTGATGAATTGCCGGACAGCTTTATCAGGCAGATGAGGAAGACGATCAAGCGCAATACGAACGGCGAGGGGATACTTATCGGCGAGGTGTGGGAAGATGCTTCCTGCAAGTGTTCTTACGGTTCTTACCGCGATTTCATGTTTGGCAATACGCACGATTCGGTCATGGGATATACATTCAGGCATATAGTGCTCGATTTCCTGTGTGGATACATCAGTGCCGAGGTAATGGACTCCAGACTCGAAGGTTTCCGTGAGAGATATCCGGCCGAAGCATATTATTCCATCATGAATCTGGTGTCCTCACACGACGTTCCGAGGATCATGACGATGCTGTCAAAGCCTGAGGATTCCGATTCCAGGGAAGTGCAGAAGGAGATGGCGGTATCATCGTCACAGTATAGCGACTGTGCAAGGCTTGCACGCATAGCATATGCACTGCAGATCGGATATATCGGTGCGTGCTGTCTTTACTATGGCGATGAGGTGCTGATGGAGGGATATAAGGATCCTTTCAACCGGCGTACATATCCGTGGGGGAGACTTACGGGAAGACAGGAGGAGAACCTCAGATATATAAGACGTCTTGCAAGACTCAGAAATGACAACGGCTGTCTGAAGACAGGGTATTATAAGACACTGCTGGCAGATGGCGATGTGTTCGCATGCCTCAGATATCTGGTCGACGGGAAGGATTATTTCGGGAAGGAATCCTTTGGAAGCGAGAGGATAGTGCTTCTTATCAACCGTGGGGAGAAGCCGTGCTATCTTGCTGTCGATGACCTTGGCTCCGAATTGACGGTTCAGCAGGTAAGACATGCTTTCGTATCGCTTACCGACAGCTTCTTTGTGCGGGGGATCAACGGCGGCAGGGTCACATGCGGACTGCCTCCAAGATCGTTTGTATTCTGCATTCTGTAGATGAGAACAAATTCTTTATAAAAATATGCTTTTATTGTAAAATTCTTTAAGAGCCTAAAGAACAGGAGTAAGAGTTATGTCTGATTTTAACAACATCCCTCAGCCGGAAGACCTTCACATCAACACGGGTGAGGAGAATATCAAGCAAGAGACAACAATGGATGTTACGGACAAGAAGTGTCCTAACTGCGCCGCTACTATTGAATATGATCCTGATACGCTCAATATGACATGTCCTTACTGCGGCTACATGAGGGAGATTCCCAGACCCGAGGAAGCCAAGGATATCGAGGAACTTGATTTCGAATCGGCAAAGCTCCGCAAGAGTCTTGACTGGGGAACATCCAAGAAGCAGATCATTTGTAAGAACTGTGCGGCTGAGTCTCTCTACGATGAAGCAGATACCGCGGCGTGTTGTCCTTTCTGCGGATCCACGCAGGTTATGCCTGTTGATAATGATGAGAATGTTATGGCACCTCAGGGGGTTGTTCCTTTCGAGATTTCCAATGAGAACGCCGGCAAGATGTTTGCTAAATGGCTTAAGGGCCGTTTCTTTGCGCCAAACGCGGCTAAAGAGAGCTGCAAGGCTGAGAATTTCCAGGGATTATACCTTCCTTTCTGGACATATGACACAGATACCACTTCTTCGTATGATGTTAAGCTTGGTTTTGATAAGAGGCAGGGCGATAAGACGGTAACTACATGGAGGCATTACCGGGGCGTATACCAGGAATTCATCGATGACCAGATCGTCTATGCAAGTAAGAAGACAAAGAATCAGTATATAAACAGCGTATCCACATATGATTTTACCAAGTTGAAGCCCTATTCTCCGGAATATATTGCAGGATTTGCAGCCGAGAGATATACACTTGGCCTTGATGACGGCTGGGCAGTTGCAAAAGATCTCATTAAGACAAAACTCAGAAATAATCTGACATCTAAGCTCAGAAGAGATTATAATGCAGATCATGTGTCTAATCTCAACATGTCAACGAGTTATGACAATGTAACGTTCAAGTATATTCTCGCACCTATATGGATCGCGAACTATAAGTATTTGGATAAAGAATATTCCTTCGCTGTCAACGGTCAGACCGGTAAGGTGGCAGGAAGTTCACCGATATCTGCAATCAAGGTCATACTTACCATATTGGCTATTATTGCCGTTCTGGTGATCGTCTACTATGTAGCATACAGGTAATAAGCCAAACCAAACTCGCAGAATTCTATGATGGGCTGTCTCAATACCGGATGAGACAGCCCTGATCATTTTATAAATAACCGCTGTTACTGTGCTCAATGAATGATTAACTATTGTACGGAGTTGCCGGTAATAATTAACATATTGTTTATTTATTAATAAAAAATTCATAAATGAGACAAAAATGTGGATTTTTATGTTGAAAAATGGATGTTTGCCCTGTAAAATAGTATTAAGTATAAACATAAAATAGGGGGGAACTATGTTTAACAAACTCAAAAAGACGACGGCAATTGTTACTGCCGGAGCTCTGATGGCAGGCACATTTGCTTTCCACGCAAATCTGCTGGGGAATGGAAGTAACGGGATAGTTTTTGCAGCTGAGGCTGAAGATGTGAAGCTATATGATGCTGCCAGTGCAGTGAACTATTCTACAATTCTTGGTCGTGGCGTAGACTTCGGTATTGTTGCTGATAAATTTACGCAGATGAACCATATGCAGACTACATTTGCTGTCAAGACATATGCGAACAACGGCCAGAACAACGACATTAACCTTATTGCTACAGATGCTACTGCGCAGGTATTGATAGGCGGCGTTGATACTTCAGCAGGAGCTGCTCCCGATAAGACTGTTCAGATAGGATCAGTAACAGGTAAGATATTGAATATTGAATGTACCCCCGGTCTTACCCAGTATTTTGATCTTGTTAATGAAGATGTTGCCAGGAAAGTAGTTATAACTGAGAATGATGCGACAGCTGGTAATATTCAGAAAATAATCGATAATGTTTATGCGAAGTCGGCAATTCTTGAGGCTAAAGCGCAGGATCCGTCTTATGGTATTGACTATCATGATTACAGCAGCCGTGATGGTGATCACTTAATACTTGATTTTACCGATTCGGTTTTTGACAACAGAGTTATTTATGTTGATGTAGATAATGATTTGATGAGTTTTATCGGTAAGAAGGACGGCATCAAGATAAAGAAAGAATCTTCATCGGTAATAGTTTTTAATATTTCAAATGATTTGAATACTAATTATTCTGAAGGTGGTAATGATTACATCGCTCTTAGTGGTTATTCCATAGATGTCGGTGGTCACACTGTATCGAGCACAGATTATTCGGGATCCGCAGGAGATGTGGATACGGGTAGATGTGATTTTGAGATGTGTCAGAAGATCATTTTTAATATAACATCATCTAATAAGGTACGTTTAAGTAACACTTCCGGTTTGTTTATTTGCCCTAATTCATCTGAGGTCAGTGTGCCGAATACGTCTGCAGGATGGATTGTTGCTGATAATCTTAAGAATAATGGTGGCGAATGGCATTATATCTATCAGGGAGGGAATCAGGAATTCATGACTGACGGTGTCGGTCAGTTACATTTTGCAGCGCGTAAGACTTATACTCATGAATGGAATGGTCAGAATACGGTAGAGGATGAGACAATATATAATGCTGAGAATGCATATAGTTTTATGTGGTATGAGAATGATTCTGATTTCAGCATTACGTCTCCGGAGTCATTTGACTTGGTACAGAACACTGCCACGAACAAAATGAAATTCCCGACGCTGCAGTTTTATTCAGATGAGACCAAGGCATCGGATGCGGGTCAGCTTGATCATTATATTCCCGAGGGTGAGCAGAATAAGAGCGTTTTTTATTACACTGTTCGTGAGATTGGCGCGGGATCTGTTACTGAGGATGGTGTAGAGTTATCAACCGGTTACATCAATATTACTCTCACAGTTAAGAATGTTGATGGACAACTTCAGTATTATGTTAAGACCAATACATATTTGGGTGATTCTGGACATACACTGTATAAGGAGAATAAGGACGCTAGTAATCCCGATGGTATCAGGATGTCCGGCGTTGAGTTCTCTATGGGTGCATTCTTCAATAAGGTTGATACTTCACTTCTGTTAAAGAAGACCGTCAAGGGAGATAACGAAGCAGCCAAGGATGCTGATTACAGATTCTATGTTCAGGATGAACAGGGCAACTATTATGATGCCCAGGGCAATAACAAGGGTGCTGTCAAGACAGCTATCGTTGTCAAGGGCGGTACAAGCGTTGAGGTAAAGAACCTGGCTGACGGCAAGTACTATGTATCCGAGGAGACAGATGATGCTGTAAGAGTAAGAGGTGATTACTCCGTAATACTTCCCTCTGCCAAGTCTGTAATGGTAGGTGATACTGCGACTCCTGTTGCAGAGATGGTCAACGAGTACATTAATACATCTCTCAAGGTGACAAAGAAGGTTGAAGGACAGCTTCCCACATACGGAGATTTTGCTAACCTTGATTACAAGTTCTACATTGAGTCAGTAGATAATCCCGGAAGCTATCTTAACCCTGAGGGCAAGCTGGTAGTTAATCCTCCCAAGGCACCTTTGATCAACGTTAAGGCGGGTGCGACTTTTGAGGTTACCCCTGAGGTTGCAGGAACTTACAGGATCGTGGAAGCAGTTAACGAGATCCATCTGCCTTCTTTTGCTGGTGACTATAAGATCACTGCAAGCTACGAGAACCAGACAGTCGATCTCGCAGCCACGCCTGATTCAACAACAACCATAACCAATACATTTAAGGACAACGGTTACACATCACTCAGTATCAAGAAGGTTGTTGACGGTTTTGATACTACCGGTGTATATATTCAGCCCAGTAAGTTCCTGGTTTCTTACTATGATAATTCTTTGCGTTCTACTGTTTATATAGATGGAAATGGTAATAAGCAGGGCAATAGTCATTGGGACATGTCACAGATGGGAATGGTTTTTGTCCCTTCAACCAGAGAAAATGCCACACCTATCACTGTTGGTGCAGGTGAGACCTTAGAAATCAGAAGGACAAGCAATGATGACGGAACGAATGGTCTGTGGGGTTCAACGTACAATCCTAACGGAACAACATACACCATTGAGGAGGTTAGTTGGCCTGAGAAGGCTGGTAACAGCGGTGAGTATGACTATGTATCAACTGACGGTATTCTTCAGACAGTAACGTTGTTTGATAACGACAGGCCTGCTCAGAGTCAGTATAAGCAGCAGACTGCAGTTGTCACGAACCACTACAGTACCACAAAGGGCGATATCACGATTACCAAGACAGTAGGCGGTCCCGTAACACAGGCTGAGGTTGATGGTGCTCTTACATTTAAGGTTACTAAAGTCGTAGGCGGAACAACTTACTACTTAACTCAGGAAGGAACCCTTACAACAGAACAGACAACTCTGAAGATTTCAGTAAATGACGGTTGGACATATTCCGACAGTTCAAAGACATGGACAAAGACATGGAATGATATTGAAGCAGGTGATTATACAGTCACAGAGATCAATACGGATATCCATATCGGCGGTAATCCTGAGGCAGAGACATATATCCTGAGAGATACTTCCAAGACAACTGACAGTAAGACACTTGCTGCCGGCGATAAAGCAACTCTTGAACTTAAGGACTACTATGCTCTTCCCGAGAGTGATAAGGGCGATCTTACAATCACAAAGACGA
>DFIB01000011.1 GCA_002371375.1 Mageeibacillus sp. UBA3708
ACAAGGTGGAGCAAGTGACATGGATGTCTTCTATGAGGATAATCACATTATAGTGGCGATGAAGCCTGCAGGTGTCCTGTCACAGGCCGATTCTTCGGGTGCACCTGACATGCTGACGCTCCTCAAGGATTACATTAAGGCAAAATACAACAAGCCCGGCAACGTGTACCTGGGACTTGTTCACAGGCTGGACCGCCCCGTGTCAGGAGTAATGATCTTCGCAAGAACTTCCAAGGCGGCATCAAGACTGTCCGATCAGATCAGAACACACAAGGTGGACAAGGAATACCTGGCTGTCGTGACGGGAACACCTGATCAGCCCAGGGGAAGCATCGTATCCTACATTGCCAAGAACAGCACAACGAATACCGTAACGGTGTATGACCGCGAGGTGAGCGGCGCGAAATATTCCGAACTCGAATATGAGGTCTACTGCTCCAGAGAAGGCATGTCACTTGTAAATGTCAGGCTTAAGACAGGCAGGCCGCATCAGATAAGGGCGCAATTTGCCCACATCGGACATCCTCTTTACGGTGATTCCAAATACGGGAGAGCGGATAAAGGCACCGATCTTGCTCTGTTCTGCCGGATGATGGCCGTTGACCACCCCGTTAAAGGCACGAGGATGACTTTTACGGCTAATCCGCCGTCCTGCTACCCGTGGATTTTGTTTAACGGGCAGTAAATTGTCACTTTTATTATTCAGGATTTATCGTTACAATATTTAAAGATGAATCGGAGGTAATGAATATGGCAGACGGTGTCAAGTATAAGCGCGTTCTCCTCAAGATATCGGGAGAAGCACTCGCGGGAGAGAAGAAGATCGGTATAGATGACGGAGTTCTCAAGGAGATCTCCTCGAATATAAAGGCAATGAGTGACCTTGGAGTCGAGGTCGGTATAGTGGTCGGCGGCGGCAACTTCTGGAGAGGAAGATCATCTGAGCAGATGGACCGTGTTACGGCTGATCACATGGGAATGCTCGCTACATTGATGAATGCGCTCGCACTGTCCGATGCGCTCGAGCAGCAGGGAGCTGTTACAAGGGTCCTTTCTGCCATCGAGGTCAGGCAGATGTGCGAGACTTATATCAGGAAGCGTGCCGTAAGACACCTTGAGAAGGGAAGGATAGTAATCTTCGCATGCGGTACGGGCAATCCTTATTTCTCAACAGATACTGGTGCTGCGTTGAGAGCTACGGAGATCGGTGCCGACGTTTTCCTCAAGGCAACGATGGTCGACGGCGTATACGATAAGGATCCCAAGATCTATCCAGATGCCGTTAAATATGACAAGGTAACACACGATGAGGTGCTCAGACTTAAGCTCAAGGTTATGGATGCTACGGCTGCAGCACTGTGCAGAGACAATAATACGAAGATTCTTGTTTTCTCGATGGAAGATCCCGCTAATATTGTCAGGATCGCCAAGGGCGAGAACCTCGGAACACTTGTTGAGTAAATAATAACTGCAAAGGAGATACTACCATGATTGAGATCACATCCAAAGATTATGACCAGGTTGAATCCAAGATGACAAAGGCTATCGAGAACCTTCAGGAGAATCTGAATGCCATCAGGGCCGGAAGAGCTAACCCTCATGTTCTCGACAGGATCACTGTTGATTATTACGGTGCACCGTCGCCCCTCAACGCAGTTGCCAATATCCAGGTGCCCGAGGCACGCATGATCACGCTTGCGCCTTGGGATCCTTCAATGCTCAGAGAGATAGAGAGAGCCATCCAGGCATCGGATCTCGGCATTACTCCCACAAATGACGGCAAGCTGATAAGACTTGTTTTCCCTGTGCTTACAGAGGAGAGACGTAAGGATCTGACCAAGCAGGTTAAGGTGTACGGCGAGGAGACCAAGGTGGTCATCAGGAATACGCGCCGTGACTTCATCGATAAGATGAGGGCAGCCAACAAGAAGAAGGAACTGACTGACGATTCCCTCAAGGAATACGAGGAGAAAGTTCAGAAGATAACAGATAAGTTCACGAAGGAAGTCGACACTGTCTGCGATAAGAAGAACGCGGAGTTGATGGAGATCTGATGGCATCAAGGAAGACTTACGACAGACCGGATCTTAAGATACCGGTGTCTCTCGGTGTGATCATGGACGGTAACGGAAGGTGGGCGAAGAAGCGCCTTCTTCCCAGGTCAGCCGGTCACAGAGCGGGTGCAGAGAATCTTAAGGAGTTGTGCAGGAACTGCGGCAGATACGGAGTCAAGTATCTGACAGTGTACGCGTTCTCAACAGAGAACTGGACAAGGCCCGAGGATGAAGTCGATCAGCTGATGAAGCTTTTTGTCGAATTCTTCAGGAAATACGATCCCGAACTGGAGGAAGAGGGTATCAGGGTGAGGTTCACCGGAGATATCGATTCGCTTCCGGAGAATCTCAGGAAGGTCTGCAGAGAGGGAGAGGAGAGGTCTGCCCACAGACAGAAGATGCAGCTGATCGTTGCATTCAATTACGGCGGCAGGCGCGAGATCGTAAATGCTGCCCGCAGAATCGCGGAGCGCTGCATCAGCGGTGAGATCGCACCTGAAGACATAACCGAGCAGATGATGTCTGATAATATGTACCTTCCGGATGTTCCGGATCCTGATTTCATAATCAGGCCGAGCGGTGAGATGAGAATATCGAATTTTCTGCTGTGGGAATGTGCCTATTCCGAGTTCTGGGTCTCTGAGACATTGTGGCCCGACTTCGGATATGATGAACTTACACAAGCTTTTGAAGCATATACAAAAAGAGACCGCAGGTTCGGCGGCTTGAGCGCGGAGGATAAGAAATGAAGCAGAGGGTAATAACAGGGTTCTTTTTTACGATAGGTGTTCTTGCATTTATTGTTCCTTCACTCTGGATCCCTCTTATCTCAGTGGCGTTCTCCGCCATAGTAGGCGGCGTTGCGATATCAGAGCTTTATAAAGCATTCGCGGCAGGCGATATGCATCCGAACCTTCCGCTGATGGTAACAGGCGGAATAGTTGCGTTAGGACTTGTATTTGCTTCTTATTTCCTGAATCTGGAGATAACGCTGTCGCTTACTCTGTACCTCATCATAATCGGGCTTTTGTGCTTTGCTTCATGTGTTATACCATCGATAATACACAAGGAGGGAGACGGACATCTGCGCGACGGAGTAATTACCGCAGCAGTCATCTTCTACAGCACATTTCCGCTCTATTGTCTTATGACGGGCATGCTCCTCGTTCAGAACGGCTGGTATTACATGGTCTGCGGTCTTTTTGCCTCATGGATATCAGATGTCTTTGCGTATTTCACCGGTGTGACCATGGGCAGGCACAAGATCGTTCCTCACATCTCCCCCAAGAAGACGTGGGAGGGATGTATCGGAGGTGCCGTCGGCTGCGCCGTCTGCGTAATGCTTTACTTTGACTTCGTTGTTTATAAGATCGACAACCTGTCGATCAATATGGTCATATTCTCGATCGTAACGTTCGTAATGGGCTTCCTGATCTCGGTTATGTCGCAGATCGGCGACTGGCTTGCTTCGCTTATCAAGAGAAGAGTGGGGATCAAGGATTACGGCAAGATCTTTCCGGGACACGGGGGAATGCTCGACAGATTTGACAGCTCTTTCTTTACATTGCCGATAGGTCTTCTTATCTCCATTTTTGCCTTACATTTCTTCTCCTAATTAAAGGGAAGAAGTATATAATTGTCCTATGCGCAGATTATCAATATTAGGTTCAACAGGCTCTATAGGTACGCAGACTCTTGAGGTAGTGCGTAATAATCCGGATGATTTTGAAGTGGCGGCACTGACGTGCAACCGTGATATCGATGTGCTCCTGAAGCAGATCCTCGAGTTCGCTCCCGATATGGTAAGCGTTGCCGACAGCAGCAAAGCTGATGAGCTGAGGAACACAATCAGGACTTCATATCCTCAGGTCAGGACGGAAGTCCTGTCCGGCAGGGAAGGCAATATCGCCGCTGCCACGTCAGATAACTGTGATACCGTAGTCGGCGCGATAGTGGGAATAGCAGGCCTTGAACCTGTCTATCATGCGATACTTGAGGGCAAGGATATCGCTCTGGCCAATAAGGAGACTCTTGTTACGGCCGGAGAGATAATAATGCCTCTCGTTACGGGGGAAGGTACTCCGGATCTGCTTCCCGTGGACAGTGAACACTGTGCTATATGGCAGTGCCTGTGGGGAGAGAAGAGAGCTAATCTTGACAGGATCCTCATAACGGCGTCCGGAGGCCCGTTCAGAGGAAAGAAGCGTGAAGAACTTGAAGCTGTAACGCTTCAGCAGGCCCTCGCACACCCTACATGGAAGATGGGCGGCAAGATAACGATCGATTCTGCCACCATGATGAACAAGGGCCTGGAGGTTATCGAGGCATCACATCTGTTCGGTATCAGTACTGACAGGATCGATGTCGTGGTTCATCCGCAGAGCATAATCCACTCAATGATCAGACTTCGCGACGGTTCCGTGCTGGCACAGATGGGGAAGCCTTCAATGATACTGCCGATTATGGTGGCGCTTTACTATCCGGAGAGAGGACCTGAGCTGATCGAGGATTTTGATCCTTTTGCAGTGGGTGCGAATAATCTGACATTTGAGAGATGTGATACTGATGTGTTCGGACTCGTTAAGCTTGCATATGAGGTCGGAAGCCACGGAGGACTGCTGCCGGCTGTGATGAACGGTGCCAATGAAGTTGCCGTGTCTCATTTCCTGGCAGGCAAGATAGGATTTCTTGACATTGAGAGAACTGTCAAGGAAGTCTGCTCCCTGATGTCAGGTGCGGCCGGGTCAATGACGATAGATACGATACTTGATACGGACAGAGAAGCAAGGGACAGAGCTTTGGAAGTTATAAGGGGTTTGTAAGTGTATGAGTATCAGTTTGCTTAGTATTGTAGCGGTAATAATAATTCTCGGAGTGCTCGTGACGATTCATGAGCTCGGTCATTACTGGGTGGCAAGACTTCTGAAGATCAAGGCTTTTGAGGTGTCCATCTTCGTCGGACCGAAGCTCCTCCACTGGAAGCATAATGACTGTGAATTCTCTATAAGATGCATCCCTTTCGGAGCGTACGTGAGGTTCACGGAGATCGATGAGCAAGGCAATCCCGTCGAAAGTGATGATCCTTCACTCCTCGTGAATCAGAAGAGGTGGAAGAGGCTTCTCGTGTCACTTGCCGGACCATTCATGAACGTGCTGCTCGGTGTATTGATCCTTATCATCATGTATACGGTCGCGCCTTTCAATTCGCTTGATATAGCAAGAGCACAGCCTGATTCGCAGCTTGCCCTGGCACAGCAGGCTTTCGAGCCGGGAGATACGGTGGTTGCCGTCAACGGACATCCGGTCTTTACTTACATCGACTATTACTATGAAGTGGATAACGCAGTAGGACCGACTGATACGGTCGTGCTTACGATGAAGTCTCACAACACGGGCGATAAATACGATATAACACTTGAACCGGAGATAAGTGAGCGTCCGATGCTCGGTATTACAACATATGGCGATGTCTCCAACAAATACAACGGCTGGGAGATCGTTGAGGTCAATGAGGATCAGAATAATGGTAAGCCGGTTCTCAAGCCGGGGGATTTCCTGACATATGTCAACGGCAAAGCGGTAGCAGATGAGGGTTTTATGGAATTCCTTCATTCACAGACCGACGGCGATACGCTCAAGCTCAAGTTCGTCCGTAACGGCAAGGAGATGGAGTCAGACTGTGCATACGTGAAGATGACATATACCAACCCGAGAGGCGCCATCTTCTTCAGCTATGAAGTATCCGGTATCAAAGGATTTCTCAAGGCCTGTTCCTATGCGGTCAAGATGCCGGTTACGATCGTCAATGTCAGCGTCAAGGCGATAGGCGATGTTATCGAGGGCAGGGAGAAAGTCTATAATATGGTATCCGGTCCTGTCGGAGTTACAAATGTTGTATCTGATGTAGTTGATGACGTGGACGATTCGGCAAGTGAGAAGATATATACTCTTGCGATGCTCAGTGCCATCATCTCTATCGGTCTGGCATTCACGAATCTCCTTCCCATACCGGGTCTCGACGGAATACAGATTATCCTCATTATCGTTGAGATGGTAATGGGACGGCCGTTGTCCAAGAAGGCGGAGAATGTCATCAACGCCGTAGGATTCGTGATGCTCCTGGCACTTGTGATCTTTGCTTTTGCATCCGATATCATAAGGATCATCGTAGAGAGATAACGTAATTATCAGTTTTGTACCAAATAACGGTCACCTTGTGTGATACTATATTTTTTATACTCTTGGAGGAGAAGTGGAATGACAAGGCATGTGACAAGACAAGTTAACATAAAAGGCGTGACTGTCGGCGGCAACAGCCCTGTCAGGATACAGTCCATGAATAATACGAAGACGGGTGACGTCAAGGCGACGCTCGACCAGATATTCAAGCTCCGTGACTGCGGGTGCGAGATCACAAGGGTTGCAATACCTGACATGGAGGCTGCACAGGCACTTAAGGAGATAACGGCTGATTCGCCTATCCCTGTAGTGGCGGACATACATTTCGACTACCGTCTGGCAGTAGAGTCCGCAAGGAACGGAGCTGCCAAGATAAGGATCAACCCGGGGAATATCGGTGGCCCCGACAGAGTGGCCGAGGTTGTCAGGGTTTGCAAAGAGAGGGGTATTCCCATTAGAGTGGGAGTTAATTCCGGATCGTGTGAACGGGAACTCGTTGATAAGTACGGCGGTGTTTGCGCACAGGCACTCTGCGAGAGTGCAAGGCGTGCCGTTAAGCTTCTGGAGGATCAGGATTTTGAGGATATAGTGATCAGCATCAAGTCCTCGAGTCCGGTGCTTACAATCGACACATACAGGACACTGGCATCGGAGTGCGATTATCCTCTTCACGTAGGTGTAACCGAGGCCGGTACGATGAAGGAGGGAATCGTCAAGTCCGCCGTCGGAATAGGAACACTGCTCGCCGAAGGTATCGGGGACACGATCAGAGTATCGCTTACCGATGATCCGACAGAAGAAGTATATGCAGCGATCTCGATCCTGAAGGCCCTGAATCTTAAGACAGGCGGCATCGATTTTGTGTCCTGCCCCACGTGCGGAAGGACCAAGGTGCCTCTGATCGAACTGGCAGGCAAGGTTGAAGAGAAGATATCGAGACTGCCGTATGATCTGAAGGTCGCCGTCATGGGATGTGCGGTCAACGGTCCCGGAGAGGCAAGAGAGGCTGATATCGGTCTTGCAGGCGGTGTGGATGAATTTCTCCTGTTCAGGAAGGGAGAGACGTGCGGCAAGATCAGGACCGCCAATATTGATGAAGCTGTAGATGAGTTTGTTAGAGAGGTAATTAGAGTTGGAGAAGAGAAGAGTAAAGCTTACTGATTTTTTTGAACAGTATCCGGAGAACCTTTTCGAAGGGCTGCGGGATGTATATATAGAGCGTCTTGATTTCTATGATGATCTGATCAGGATCACTTTGAGCGGGCTGGACAGCATGAGTGATGATAATGCTCTGGATAAGCTGTATTCGCACATCAGAAGTGTCCTTGATCTCAACGTGCTGATAAGCTTCAATGACCTTGATGAGACTGATATGGAATTCCCGGATATCTTCAGGAAGGTACGGAATTATGTTCTGCTACGCTTTGATGAATCTGAGAGTCAGGGGGCGGCCTTTGCAGGCAATCTTGATTTTGATATGGAGGACTGGACTATCGTTATCAGGCG
>DFIB01000198.1 GCA_002371375.1 Mageeibacillus sp. UBA3708
TCAATCTTGGCAACCTACCTTGAGCTCTACTCTGCATGTCCAACCGGCATATACGCTGCAGTTCCGGGTTTTCACAGAATCGCTCACAAAAAAAGTGTATGGTTTTGTGAGCGGCGTAAGCTACAGATAACACAACACCCCGTTTCCGTAAGATTTTGAAATTTTTCCGTAAAATTTCGGATAGATTCCCCGATTCTTGCGGAATCCGTAGGATTTCAGGTCCTGCCCCGGACAATCTGATTTTGAAGGTCTATCCGGTCACAGCCTCGCCATATAATCCCGGATTTTCGCGAAGCCCACTCAAAAACCGGGGCCGTCTCATCATACTTTGAGACAGCCCCGGCCTTCTGAATGATCTTGAATAACAAACTGGAGATCTTACTCTTCGTCCCCGTCCTTTTTACGTCCAAACAAGCCCTTCTTAGGCTCTTCGGCAGAGTCCTTATCCTCACTCTTGGAAGCTGAGCTCTTGGAGGAAGAAGATGATGAAGATGATGAATCTCTCTTCTCAACACTCTGGATTGCTGCCTTCGTGTAAGTAACAAGAGTATTTGCAACAGATGTGGAGATCGTAACTTCATCATCCTTAATCTGAGCAATAACACCGACAAGTCCGCCGATTGTAGTTATCTTATCGCCAACCGAGAGCTTGCTGAGCATCTCTTTCTGCTCCTTATCACGCTTGCGCTGAGGGCGCAGGATAAGGAAGTAGAATACTGCGACCATAAGCACGACCATAATGATCGGATACAATGTACCAAGCATATCAATCTGCTGTGTCTGCGGCGGATTGCTTGTACCCTCAAAAGCCATATTTATCAAATTTGTCATTCGATAACCTCCAAAGTATATTATTTAAATGCCTCGGCAACTATATCCTGCATGGAATAGTAACCGGGGGCCTTATTAACAAGGAATGCCGCTGCCGTAAGAGCGCCTTTTGCAAAGACATCTCTTGACCTTGCACTGTGAGAGATCTTAACGATCTCTTCATCAGAGATAAACATTACCTCGTGTTCGCCGATAATATTGCCTCCTCTGATACTCGAGATGCCGAGCTCGTTCTTCTCTCTTGCATGACTCTCGGAATGTCTGTCATAGACATATCGGAGCTGGTTATTCGTCTCCTCGGAAATAACATCTGCAATCATAAGAGCAGTTCCGGAAGGCGCATCCAGCTTACGGTTGTGATGAGCTTCAACGATCTCTATATCACTATCCGGGAACAGAGCTTTTGTGGCCTGCCTTACAAGCTCGAAGAGCACATTCATCCCATAGCTCATGTTAGCCGATTTGAAGACAGGTATCTTCTTAGATGCTTCTAAGATCTCAGCTACAGTCTCGTCTGACAGTGCTGTTGTACAGCATACAAAAGGCTTACCTGATGCGACTGCAAATTCAGTAATCATGGGAACAGCCTTTGCATTTGAGAAATCAACTATGGCATCAAACTCCACATCACATTCAGTCGGATTCTGGAACACGGGGAAAGCAAGTTCTTCCGATGTGATGACATCGCATCCGGCGACTACCTTAAAGTCGGGATTACCCTTGCACATACCGGCAATTGCCTTGCCCATCCGTCCGCAACAACCATTAAGAAAAATCTTTACCATCTGTATTTATCCTTTAATTTATTATTTGAAGAAAGCGTCGATAGCCGACAGATCGTATTTCTTGAGAACTTCGGCAACCAACTCATGGTTCTTGGCACTCATCTCACACAAAGGCAGACGGCAGGGACCGACATTCATACCTACGATATTAAGCGCTTCCTTGACAGGAATAGGATTGACCTCACAGAACATCGCCTTAACAAGAGGCACAACATCGATCTGCATCTTCTTAGCTTTCTCAATGTCACCGTTAACAAATGAATGAACCATATTGCTTGTAAATTCAGGCATGAGGTTGGCAACCACAGAGATCACACCGTAAGCTCCGAGAGACAGCATGGGGACTACAAGTCCGTCCTCACCTGAATAGAGCGCATACCTGTCACCTGTAAGGCTCAAAATCTCGGGAACCTGCCCGAAATTACACTCCTTGATGGCAACGATGTTCTCGATGTCAGCAAGTCTGTACAGCAGTTCGGGAGAGATATTGACATTAGTCCTTGAAGGGACATTATAAAGAACGCAGGGAATATCAACACTGTCCGCTGTAGCCTTATAATGCCTGTAGAGACCTTCCTGTGTACACTTGTTGTAGTAAGGTGTAACAAGCAGCACTGCATCGGCACCTGCTGCCTGTGCTTCTTTGGACAACTCTATACCGTAAGCCGTATCGTTGGAGCCTGTGCCGGCTATTACGGGAACGCGGCCTGCAGCGGTATCTACTGCACACTTGATAGTATCAACATGCTCCTTGTGATCCATCGTTGCAGCCTCACCTGTAGAACCGCAGATGATGATAGCATCAACCTTATTCTTTATCTGGAAGTCAATAAGCTGTTCAAGCTTCTTATAGTCAACACCACTCTCAGTAAATGGTGTGACGATTGCTACTCCGGCACCTGTAAAAATAGGTCTTGCCATAAGAAATACCTCCAAATATTACAAAATAACTTGTAAGATTGTATCACTTTAATGCTTCTAATTCAATTCATACAATCATTATCAAACGATAAAGGGTATTCCTTATAGTCAAAATCCTCCATAATCTGCCTGAAAACAGCATTGATCGCCGAGATATTGCGCGCTTTTACGGTAATACTGTACCTGAATTTGGACCTCAGCTCAAAGATCACGTCCGGGATCGGTCCAAAACACTCGAATTCGTGAACTTTATCCTGCACATCAAGGAAATCCCTAACATACTTCATAAGGATATTAGCCTTCTCATATGCCTCATTGGAGTCCGGAAGCGACAGGATGATCTCCCCCATCGCCTTGAAAGGCGGCAGTTTGAGCGTCTCGCGGTACTTAATCTCATTCTCATAGAATGATTCGTAATCCTGACTTGCCGCATTCCTGAACAGCGGATCATCGGGATTATTTGTCTGTATATACACTTCACCAGGATGATCTCCTCTTCCCGCACGTCCCGAAGCCTGCGTTATCAGCGCGAAAGCCCGCTCGGATCCCCTGACATTAACCGAATTGATCATCAAATCTGCCGACAGAATGCCTACAACAGTACAGTTAGGGAAATCATGTCCCTTAGCTATCATCTGTGTTCCTATCAGTATTGAGGCCTCCCCCGCCGCAAAGCTGCTGACAATATCCGCGACGGCCTCTCTCCTTTGCGTTGTATCCTGATCCATCCTCAGTATCTTCTCATTCGGATAATACTTATTGAGCAATTCTTCAAGCTGTTGTGTCCCGTAGCCTGCTCTCGTGAACTTGCCGTTACCGCATGACTCACATGAAGCTTTATTTGCCGGGATCGTATATCCGCAGTAATGACATATCAGGAGCCGTTCTCCGCTCCTGGGATTATTATGGAGTGTCATTCCCACAGAGCAATTGACACATCTGGCCGGTTCTCCGCAGTGATTGCAGACCATGGTTCTTGAGTATCCGCGCCTGTTAAGGAACAGGATTACCTGTTTATTATCTGCGAACGCCCTTGCCATTGCCGTCCTCAGCGGCAAAGACAGGATCTCGCCGCTGCCGAGCTTTATCTGTTCCCTCATATCAACGGGATAGACTGAAGGCATCACCGCCCCCTTCTTGGCACGCGAAGGAAGTCTCAGCAGCTTGTAATACCCTTTATCAGCCGCATAGAACGATTCGATCGCGGGCGTAGCGGATCCCATAACTACACGGGCGTCATTGAGCTTCGCTCTCATCATGGCAACTGTCTTGGCATTATATCTCGGATGCGAGTCGGCCTTATATGACGGGTCATGTTCCTCGTCGATTATCACGAGTTTGAGATTGCTGAACGGGGCAAATACCGCGCTTCTCGGTCCTACGACCACACGTGCCATGCCGCTTCGTATCATATTCCACTGCTTATACCGCTGCCTGTCAGTCAGCTTGCTGTGCAGAACGGCACAATCATTACCAAGCCTTCCCTTGATCCATGAGACTGTCTGAGGCGTAAGTGATATCTCGGGAACAAGATAAAGAACCTGCCCGCCTTTGGATGATGCATCGGCAGCGCAGTTAAGAAATACTTCTGTCTTGCCGCTTCCGGTAACACCGTACAGGAGAAATACCGCGAAATGATCACACCTGGTAATCTCGCTGACCGCATTCTGCTGATGCTCATTAAGGTCATATTCCGCCCCGTACTTGGAGTCGTCAGAGACGCCTGATATTACTTCGGTATCAGTCTCAGTCAGCTTCTCTCGGGTGACATTAACAAGCCCCTTATCGATAAGTCCCTTAAGGCTGGCAGGTGTGATACCGGTATCGGCACAAAGATCCTTTTTATATGTTTTCCCCGCTTCCAGAAGGTACTCCAGAGCCCTTATGTGATTAACAGATCTTAATGTGTTGCCCGAGAGCGCCGCCTCGGCAAGTCCTCTGTCGGCTATGTCGATGAAGTCACCTGTCTTTGCCTTATGATTCTCGATAAACGATGGCACAAACAGCTCAACGATATCGCTCTTTGTGCTGTTGAACCTTCTTGCAAGCGGCTCGATAAGCCTGATCTGTTCATCTGTCATGACGGGTTCTTCGTCAGCAAGTTCCGCTATCATCTTGAGCTTGCCCGACACTGCTTCATCACTCTCTTCAGCGGGGCCGGTGGAGATAACGATACCCGTTCGCAGCTTATCCCCCTTACCGAAAGGCACTCTCACAAGACTGCCCCTTACGATTCTGCCGTCAAGATGCTCAGGCACTATATATGAATAGTACCTGTCAGTCGGCCTTATCGCCCCTCTCAGAAGGATCTTCGCAACACTTATCATCATTGACCGATATTGAACATCTCGAACATATCAACCTGTGCGCTCTCCGGCAGGTCATCAAGTATTCCTCCGTAGGACGCGAGCTTCTCAACGGCTGACGAACCGAGCCCGGATCTTCTTGCAAAATCCTCGCGGTTCTTAAAAGGTCCGTCTTTCCTGGCTTCCTCGATACCCAGCCCCATGGAGGCGGAGATATCCCTGATTGCATCGAAAGGCGGAATGATGACGCCCTTGGACTTTTTGACGAACCTTTCCCCCATCGATTCCTCCAATGAGATCGGCGCGAAAGTAATGCCTCTGGCGTACATCTCCTCAACTATCTCACAAAGTGCGATCGCTGACTTAACCTTAGGGTTATTGCGTGCCTCTGCAGAAGTCTTCTTCAATTCTTCAAACTCATGCCTTTTTGCTATTACCGTCTCCGGACCGTTACACATCGATTCGGCATCGAATTCATCACCTCTTATGGTAAAAAACGCACAGTAATACTCCTCCGGATAATACACCTTGAACCAGGCAACTCTCAGAGTAGAGATCGAGTATGCGGCAGCATGTGCCTTGGGGAACATGTACATGATCTTCTGGCAGGAACCTATATACCATTCAGGCACATTATTCTGCCTCATCAGTTCTTTCCAGCTTTCCCACTTATCACATTTGCCCTTGGCGACCTTACCTTTACGAACATTCTCCATGATGTCGAAGGCATCCTTGTTGGGAACGCCCCAATATATAAGCGTCGTCATGATAGAGTCACGGCAACCGATAACGGAGTTAAGGTCACATATACCCTTCTGGATCAGATCCTGGGCATTGCCCGTCCAAACATCCGTACCATGCGACAGACCCATGAGCTGTACGAGATCGTAGAACCTTGTCGGCTTCGTCTCGGCGATCATTCCGCGCGCCATCGGAGTACCGAGTTCAGACAATCCGAGAGTTGCTGCTCCGGCCTCCGTTGCCTCCGGCGGGAAGCCCAGTGCATCGGTAGAACTCAACAGGCTCATTACCTTCTCGTCCGGTATCGGAATAGTCGTAACATCTATACCCGTCAATTCACTGAGCATACGCAAAACGGTAGGATCCGCATGACCCAGGATATCAAGCTTCAGTATCGTATCATGCATCGCACGGAAATCGAAGTGTGTAGTGATGATATCACCGGATATCTTGTTGGCCGGACACTGTATCGGCGTAAACTCATAAACGTCCATCTCCTTGGGAACAACGACCATGCCGCCGGGATGCTGCGACGTTGTTCTCTTGACGCCTATTATACCTCTGGACAGATAATCAAGCTTGGCATGCGTATACGGGATATTAAGCTTCTCACATGCGGACTTGGCCACACCGTAAGCATTCTTATCCGCATATGTGCCTATTGTTCCTGCCTTGAACGTGTGCGTCACACCAAACAGGAATTCAACATACTTGTGCGCATTAGGCTGATACTCGCCTGAGAAGTTGAGATCGATATCAGGCTGTTTGTCTCCGAAGAATCCGAGGAAGGTCTCGAACGGGAT
>DFIB01000212.1 GCA_002371375.1 Mageeibacillus sp. UBA3708
GTATTCGGTGTATGGTTCAACGATAACGTTACCCACGTCGACGACCCCGTCGGTGCAGTTGCAGTTCACATGATGAACGGCATCTGGGGAACGATCGCAGTAGGTCTCTTCTCAACATCTACAGTACCCGGCTACTCAGTTGTTGATGCTAACGGTAATGTTATGGAAGGTCTCTTCTACGGCGGCGGATTCAAGCTCCTCGGCATCCAGTTCATCGGAATGGGTGCTACGGCTGCCTGGACAGCAGTTATGATCACAATAACATTCGTTGTTATCAAGAAGATCTTCGGTCTCCGTGTAACAGAGGAAGAAGAGATCACAGGTCTTGATGCTACAGAGCACGGTCTCCCTTCAGCATACGCAGGCTTCTCCATCATGGATATCACTGACAACATGATGCTCGTCAATGAGAACACAGACCTTGGCGTACCCGAGTATGAGAATGCATCAGAGGCTCTGAAGGAAGCTGCGGTAAAGGTTATCAACACTGTTGTGCCTGAACTTGACACAGGCATCCACAAAGTGGTCATCGTTGCCAAGCTGTCACGCTTCGACAAGCTGAAGAAAGCATTGAACGACATAGGTGTCACCGGTATGACAATGTCGCAGGTCATGGGCTGCGGCGTACAGAAAGGTGCCGGCGAGCGCTACAGAGGTGTCGAGGTCGATACGACATTGCTGCCTAAGGTCAAGATCGAAGTCGTCGTATCAACGATACCTGTTGACAAGGTCATCGAAGCGGCAAAGAAAGCACTCTACACAGGCCACATCGGCGACGGCAAGATATTCATCTACAATGTCAGCCGCGTAGTCAAGATCAGAACGGGCGAAGAGAATTTTGCAGCTCTCGCAGACGTAGAGTAACGTCAGGAATAATCAACCTGTATATAAGCAAACAGTAAGGGGCTGTCTCAGTGGCAGCCCCTTAGTCTGACACAATTTTCCCTTCCAAACACGGGTATGGTACAATACCCTTAAGCTTTCATGTCAGGGAGATGTTAATTGTTTAGAGTAGCGATATGTGATGATGATTCCGGATTTCGCAAATCTGTTAAGGAAATCATAACTCAAAACGCATCGGCGTATGGTATCAGCTGTGAGTTTGCCGAGTATTCTTCGGGAGAATCATTTTTGGCAGATATTAATACTGTAAAGGAAAGAGATTTACTGATAATTGATATCCTAATGGGTGGAATCAATGGTATGGAAGTTGCGCGGAAAGTCAGACAGATCGACCGGGATATTTTTATTATCTTTGCGTCATCGCACATCAAGTTTTCTCCTGAGGGATATACTGTCAGGGCGGTTGCATATATTCTGAAGGATTTTTTCTTTGAGAGAAATATGAAAGTGGCTCTGGATAGTGTTATTCCGGAACTGATCAGGCAGAACAGCAAGATAATGCTAAAGACTTCTGAGGGAGAGATCAAGTTTAAAGTCAATAGATTAATGTGTGCCGAGTCGAATAGTCATTATGTGACTTATTATTTGAACAGAAAAGAAAGTTACACTGTACGCGAGAAGTTTTCGGAGGCAGCGAAAAAGTTAAGACAGTACGATTTTATTCAGATTCACAGGGGATGCACTGTTAATCCGGCGTTTATTAGAAGCATAAGTAAATATGTCTTAGTTCTCGAATCGGATTGGGAGATAAATATCTCACGTGATCTGTACAAGAATGTTGAGAAAGAATACATGATGTATAGGGCATTACATGTATGAGTACGATATTCTTTGATACTGTTAATAACTGCATATATGTATTGATGGCATATCTTTTTGCCGGTGCTTTTTTGAATAACAAAACCAAGGATAACAGCAAAATTGCCATATTTATAATTCTATGGATGCTTTGCAATAATATTGCAATTAATCTTCTTGCAGGCAAAATGGAAATAAAGGTTATAGCTACACTCGTTACAAATTGTCTCTTCCTTATGCTGTTCTACAAGGCAAGTATTATACATTTTGTAGCTGTAGTATTATCTTTCTTCGGCTTGGGCGTAGGTTCAGAACTCATAGTAACTCTGATACTTGAGTGGATTATCGGAACCAATGATATGGGAACAATTCAAAGGACATTTTACTATTTTATCGGAGGTTCAATCAGTCAGCTTATTATTTTCATAGTGATAATCATATTAAGAAGGATTACTAGGAAAGATAATTATGGTGTTTTGAAAACAGGAGAATGGGTCATTATAACAGTGCTTCCATTTTTGACGATTTGTATCGGTCTTGGTATTTTTTATGCATTCAACCGCGAAATTAACGAAGTACAAATGACTGTTCTTAGTGCGGTAGTATTGGGAATTCTGGTAATAAATCTTTCTCAATATTTTCTCGTCAGAAATCTAGCCCATAAAGAAGCGTCTATCCGAGTAACACGAATAATCACTGAACGCGCAAAAAACACAAACAAACTGTACGATCAGCTTGCCGAGGAACGCGAGCTTCAAAGAGCCAGAAATCACGATACCATAAAACTGCTTACAACAGCTGTAAATATGGCACATGAATCAGGTTGCAAGGAACTATATGATTTTCTTTCAGAGAATCTCGAGATTACCGAGAACTCTTCGGATGTTTTTGATTGTGGTAATCCTGTCATAAATGCTCTGATTAATACTAAGTATAATGAGGCAAGACATAAAGATATTCCTGTTAACTATTCACTTGATGACCTCTCGAAAGTGAATTTGTCTAATGCTGATTTGATATCTGTTATTTCGAACATGTTGGACAATGCGATCGAAGCATCTGAGAAATGCGAGAAAAGCGCAAGATATATCAGATTCACCACCTTGACGGACGACAAGACTCTGTTTATAGGATGTGAGAACACTTATGAAGGTTCGGTCGTCATGAGTGATAAAGGAATTCAGTCAAATAAGAGGGAAGATGGGCATGGTTATGGGTTGTTAAATATAAAAGAAACAGCTCATAAGAATCACGGACAATGTCTCATTGATTATGATAAGAGCACATTCAAGGTTGCTGTTACCATTCCATTTCGTGAATAGAATACAATTCGTGACATAAAACCATACAACTCGTGCCACATATATTGTTTTGTCAAGTTTCATATGTTAATTAACGTATGATAGCATTTGAGAGGAAACAATATGACTCATAAGATTTCAATCAATATTGCATATGTTTTATTGAATCATCAGCTGATAGATTCAGAAGATTTAGTCTATGCTGCCCATTACATTGAGTGTAATATTCTAAAAACAATAGCTATAACACTAACATTTTTGATTTCTTTTTTAACAGATTCATTCCCGGGACTAATCCTTTTCTTTGTATTTTATGCATCAATTAGGAAATATGCCGGAGGCTTTCACTGCAAATCTCAGGTAGGATGCACCATATTATCTGTACTTTCATTAATAATAGTTTCATTAACAAAAACAATAGTGCTTGGAGCTTTTGGAATAGTTTCTTTAATGCTTTCTATTACTTTTATTCTCATTAAGGGTGCAACTAATCATCCCAATCTTGAACTGGATTTACAAGAACTGATTGTGGCCAAGCGAAGGGCAAGATTAGTTGCGATTCTAGAGTTATCAGTCATCATATTCGCTTATATGCTAAATGTCAGAAGTGATTATATTGCCTATATGATTATTGGAATAGAAATAAATGCAATAAGCATTATTGTATCTATAATAACAAGACAGGAGGTGAAGGCAGAATGAAAACTAAAGGGAAAGAAGCTATTCGCAAGCTTCTAAATCGACAGATGTATGGTTTACCACCAGAGTGTCAGTTTTTCTATTATCAACCCAAAAGGCCAAAGAAAAAAACCAGCAAGTAAGATGTGTTTGTGAATAGCACAAGAACAGTCCTGATTGGGAAATGCCAATTGGTATTTCCCAACTACAGGGCAAGGCAAAAGGTGAAGGCAAGTAGCGAATAAAACTATCATCTTTGAGTGTGATTCTCAGATACTTGCAATTTGCATCGAATAGTGGAGGTTATTGATATGAAAAAAAGTATTATTAAAAAGATCATTTGTATAACAGCAATTATTGTGTGCTTATCGTCATTTGCTTGGGCTGTAAGTGCTTCAACCACTTTACCGACGACAGTGTCTTTCTCTTTTCCCGCAAATAACGTTGTCGGGTATAGTACATCCAAGGTTGAACCAGGAGAACAGTATATTGATGGTAAAATTACCAGTATTTCTTTCATAGGTGTTCCTACCGGCACATGGGTATCCGGTGCACATGTGTATACAGCATTGTTCAAAAATACAACACTCAAATCATCGTGGGCTAATTTTACAGCTAAAAACCAGGTCAAAGAGATTAAAATTACCGGAAGTTATTTTGAAGAGTATCGCTTTGGTGCAGAGACAACAGCTTCAACAGGCGCATCTAATACACAATATTGGTATTAACAGATGAAGAGTATTGACTCCAAACATAGATTACTGATTATTGTTGCTATCGCATCCTGATTTTGCTTAATTGCAGGGTGCGATAGCACTCTTTATGATATATAATAATCAAGATGAAGAACACAGAGTAGAATGATTGTGGAGAATAATGGATGAGACATAAGATATTTGTCCTGTTTGCATTGTTGTTAGCATTCAGTATTTACGGCTGCAGTAAGCCTGACGATATTTTCCACAACTACGAAGGAACATATCCGGAAGATATTGTATCTGAGGATAATTGTATGCCGAGCTTTGGAAGGATATATATTGATCCGGCATACTATCGTGCGATAGACGGTAAGGACTATATTGCTGTTAATACTTTTCAGGGGGCCTTTGTTAAGGAGGATGTGATGAACTCGCTCTCTGTCGGTGACGATCTCAGGATCGACAGAGATACGACAGTTAAGGTAGACAGACTTGACTTCGATCCTGACTGGGAAGACCCTTATTACCCGGAAGGAGGCAATTTTACCAATGGTGTTATGTTCCATCGTAAAAAAGGGATAATAACAATCAACAAGGATTATTTTTTCACTCATCCGCTGGCAAGATACTTTGCGGATGGTTCTGTCCAGAGAGAGTTTGAAGCAAAAGCGGATGACTGGATCCTGCGCAAGATCCCCGGATATGCCGGGGATGTGGAGAGTGCCGAGACGTGTGATGTTTACGATTCCTGCAAGTGGGTCAGAGTCAGCGAAGAATGTAAAGTTATATTCTTTGAGAATGAGAGTTATTCTGAGCCGCAAAGTGTAATGAATATCCTGGAATTGTTAAAAGGACGTGCAAAAAACGAAGACCAAAAGTACTTCAAGGCTACACTTTCCTATTCTGATGGGGAACTTTTGAAGATTAATATTGACATGACGGGACAATAATATGAGACACAAGATAATAGTTATACTTTCTTTTATGTTTGCAATATGCCTTTGCGGATGTAATAAACAGAATACAAGTCAAACATATACTCCGGAAGCAGCAGGAAATGCTGATGCCGCAACTGCATATTACAGCTCATTTTCTGTTACGACGGAAGCAGACAGCATGAATGATGCCGTTGATATGGGAGATAAGATCTGTATCATTTGCAGTATGAAGGGGAAGGACGAGTCAGAACACATCTACCGCATGGTAACGGTGGACAAGGAGAAGAAGGAGATATTATCCACAAAAGATATTACACTTGCTCACAGCTCAAACTTCTTCTGCTCTCTACCGGAAGACAAACTGGTATTAGCCTATCCGGGTGGTTTTTATATAGCAGATCCGGTATCAGGAGAGATTATTACCGAGGAGTCAATAGCAGGTGTTCTGTCGGATGATGAGTCTCTGGTAGCTTCCTCCGGTGACGGATTTTTCTATGTCACACCTTCAATGATCTACCGTGTATCTTCCCAAGGTAAGATAGAAGACTCGATGGAGCTTGCCTTAGAAGGTCAGCTGATCTGGAATAACACCTGCTTCAATCAGAATGGTCATTATTATTTGGCAACATTTGACGGAAGCTCACGGGTTTATTACTACGAGATCGATTTTGAATTGCACACCGTATCACGTATAACAGATACAGATGCAATGGGGAAAGTACCATATAACGTGTTTGAATACGGAAGATACGGATATGACGATACTGATGGCGTGATTTATGAGATGGACGTAGCCGGAGCAAGCCCCGTAGTCTGTGCCTACAGGAACAATATGATCGTCAAACCTTCAACGGGTATGCCGCATAATCTGATAATACTCAATAAGGATTGCTTTGTTCAGGCATATTCATATAGTGGAACAAAGATGCATGAGATAGTAATAATAACCCGGGACGATACGCTAAATCTGTCAGGCAGGGAGAAGATCAGCGTTGCAGGTGATTATGTAACAAACGACAACAGCCTTGCAGTGGCGGCATATAACTACAATATGTCGCAGGATAAGTTCTATGTCACGATCGACAGCTGGGGCGATGAATACAGATGGAATTCATCAAAGGATGCCGAGCAAAGAAATCTCAAACTGATCAAGGATATGCAGAGAGGAAATGCCCCTGACATCCTCTACGGATATTCGCTGGACTTCAACAGTCTTGGCAGGATGGGTGTCGTTCTTGACATGATGCCTTATATCAAAAACAGCAAAGTAATAACAAGGGATAATCTTAATGACCGCTTATTTGACCTCATGACAAAGGACGGACATTGTTACCAGCTTTTTAACGGATATGCCTTCAACGGGTTCTGCGGCAGTAAGATAAGCGGTGTTAACGGGATGGACTTCTATTCGAATGCCGCCAACAAAGATAATCTCAATGGTGTATATAATGCCGTCGATCTCCTGAACTTCATGGTGGGATATCCGCTGGAACAGCTTGGATCGGGTGGAGACTTCATAAGTGAGGAAGAGGTCGCATCAGCCATAGATCTGTCAGTATCTCTCGGCTATCCGCCTGACTCGCAGACAGAAAATGTCATGATAGTAGACCACAACGGGAGCATTAATTACGGAACATACGGAAGCATCCCGGATCTTGTCAGTGCATCAGATAAGGGTTCATTTGAATTCTACGGCTTCCCCACTTACGGGAGCAATTCGTATTGTGTTGAGCCTATGGGGCTTGCGGCAATATCATCAGGGAGCAAGAATCCCGAAGCGTGCTTCGAATTCCTGGAGTATATGTATTCAAGGGATTCCCAGAGAGCGGTGCTGTCCAATAATTTCTTCCCAATGAACGATGAGGTGTTCGATGAGTATAGAAATGCATTGAGCAAGCCGGACAGTATCCCGAAGGATGATTATCTCATGATCCTTCTGGCATCCGAGCTTATGGAACTTAGAGGTGATGAGGCAGTGTATAAGGAGATACCTGCTGAGTTCTTCAATGACTTTGACAGGGCAGTCAATTCCGTGAACAAAGTGATGTATGTTGACTTTGCCATCTACAATATACTGACAGACGAATTGAATTCATACTATCAGCAGGGGAAGAACAGCAAGGAGATCGCAACGTCGTTGAGATCAAGACTAATGCTGTATCTGAGTGAGAACAGCATATAAGGGTGAGGATCTGATTGCATCAGATCCTGGCCTGGCCCTGATTACCTCAGCTCTTCTTCTGAATCGCTGCCCTCGCACTGCCGGCCACATCCTGCGCAGTCAGCTTATAGTACTCAAGGACTTCAGAAGCTTTGCCGCTCCTGCCGAAAGTATCGTTGACTCCGTGCCTTATTACAGGTACCGGATATTCACTGCTCAGAAGCTCTGCAACAGCACCTCCGAGGCCGCCGATAACATTATGTTCTTCGACTGTTACGATGCATCCTGTATCGCGGGCTGCCCTGATTATCAGTTCATTATCAAGAGGCTTTATCGTGTGAATATCGATTACCTGCGCACTGATCCCCTCAGAAGCGAGTATATCAGAGGCCCCCAGTGCCAGCTGAACTCCGAGACCGGTTGCTGCGATCGTCACGTCACTTCCGTCGCGGAGGACAACACCCTTGCCGAGTTTAAATTCATAACCGTCTCTTCCGCCTGTCACGACCTCGACCGGGGAACGCCCCAATCTCAGGTAAGCGGGCCCGTCGTAATTGAGAAGAGCCTCAACAGCGAGACGCATCTCATTGGCATCGCATGGGTTGACTACTGTCATACCCGGGATGCTCCTCATCAGTGCGAGATCTTCTATCATCTGGTGTGTAGCGCCGTCCTCACCTACTGATACGCCGCCGTGTGAACCTACTACGACTACGTTCAGATGAGGATATGCGATAGAGTTCCTGACCTGTTCGTATGCTCTGCCTGCTGCAAAGACCGCAAATGTATTCGTAAACGGCTTCAGTCCGCATGATGCCATGCCTGCCGCGATCGCCGTCATGTTAGCTTCTGCTATGCCGCAATTGAAGAATCTGTCAGGGTATGCTGCTGCAAAGCTCTTGGTCATGGTGGCTGCTGACAGATCCGCATCGAGCACGACCAGCTGAGGATACTTCGCAGCCAATTCGCACAACGCTTCACCGTATGCCGCACGTGTTGCTTTCTTGTCGCTCATATCATCAACCCTCCAGTTCAGCCAGATGCGCTCTCAATTCGCTGACTGCAGTCTCGTACTGCGAATCATCGGGAGCCTTGCCGTGCCAGCCCGCATTATTCTCCATGAAGCTGACCCCGCGCCCTTTTACGGTATGCAAGAGAATAACGGAGGGCTTGTCAGTGCAGGCGCGCGCCGCTGCCAATGCCTCATCAAGTGAATCAAAATCATGCCCTTCCGCCTTGATAACATTCCACCCGAAAGCCTCAAACTTCGCATCGAGCGGCGACGTCGGCATGACATCATCCGTCCTGCCGTCGATCTGCAGACCGTTGACGTCAACGAATGCGCAGAGGTTATTAAGCTTCCACTTGGCCGCAGCCATGACGGCCTCCCATACCTGGCCTTCCTCGACCTCGCCGTCACCGAGCATTGCATATGTGCGGTAATCCCTGTTCTGTACGCGGGCTGCGAGAGCCATGCCGACGGCAGTGCTTATCCCCTGCCCCAGCGATCCGGTGGACATGTCGACGCCTCTTACATGGCGCATGTCCGGATGACCTGACATATGTGCTTTGATCGAACGGAAAAGCTTGATGTCCTCAACGGGGAAGAACCCGCGGAGCGCGAGGACAGAATAAAGCGCCGGAGAACAATGACCTTTGGACAGCACAAAGCGGTCCCTGTCAGGGTCGTCATACTTCTCGGGCGATACGTTCATCTCATCGAAATAAAGCTTCACCAGCGCATCCGTACACGACAAAGATCCGCCCGGATGACCTGACTTGGCCGTGTGCACGGCTTCAAGTATCAGCAGCCTGGCCTTAACGGCCGTCACTTCAAGATCATGTTTGTTCATAAGGTCACCCCTGTCCGTAATAGGCGTTTGCTCCGTGCTTACGTAGATAGTGCTTATCAAGCAGTGTCTGCTGCATATCCCTGTGACCGGGATTGAGCATGAGCGCATGATAATCCATAAATGCGACTTCTTCCATTACAACGGCATTGTGAACGGCATTCATGGGATCCGTTCCCCACACGAACGGGCCGTGGGAATACACGAGCACACCGGGTATGGCATCAGGATCCTTATCCTTGAATGTCTCGACGATCACATTGCCCGTCTCTTTCTCGTACTCACCGCGTATCTCTTCGTCAGTCATGGGGCGCGTGCACGGGATATCACCGTAGAAATAATCACCCTGTGTCGTTCCCATCGCAGGTATTGCCATGCCGGCCTGGGCAAAGCTCGTTGCCCAGCGGGAATGAGTATGTACGACACCGCCGATATTCGGGAATGCCTTATACAAAGCCACATGTGTTGCCGTGTCACTTGACGGCTTCCACTTGCCTTCCACCGTCTTGCCTTCAAGATCGACAACGACCATATCTTCTTCTGTCATACTGTCATATTCCACGCCGGACGGCTTGATGACGACCAGTCCGGAAGTGCGGTCGATACCGCTTACGTTGCCCCATGTAAATGTGATAAGTCCATACTCCGGCAGGAGCAGATTGGCATCAAGGACCGTCTTCTTCAGATCTTCAAGCATTACAATACCTCCGTTGCAGTCTTCTCAACAGGCAAGGCTTTGACATATGATGACAGGAACTCTGCAAACCCTTCAACATCCTTAGCCTCAGCCATGATAGTCACGCTCTTCGCACCTGCGAACACCTTGCCGTCAAGATAATCAGGCAGCGATTCGCCTTCATCGTGCCGGATCATATATGCCGCCAGAAGGGCCATTCCGTATGGGCCGCCCTCTCCTGCCGTCTCCATAACGGAGACAGGAGCATTAACAGCAGCACTCAGTATGCGCTGGCCGACCTCCGGCGTCTTGAAGAATCCTCCGTGACCATACAGCTTATCTATAGTAACACATTCTTCTCTCTGAAGTATATCCATTCCGATCTTAAGTGTGGCAAGAGCGGAGTATAGATGAGTCCTCATAAAATTGGCGAGGCTGAACTTGCTGTTCTGCATCCTGGCGAACACGGGACGCCCTTCATCCAGATCCGTTACCCCCTCACCGGAGAAATAATTATAAGACATCAGACCGCCGCAGTCGGGATCACCGTCAACAGCCGCCTTGAACAGCTTGGTGAACAGCTCTCCCTTATTTACTTCCAGACCCATCAATGAAGCAAACTCACCAAAAAGACTTACCCATGCATTTATATCCGACGTACAGTTATTGCAGTGTACCATCGCGACGGGCGCGCCGTCAGGAGTCGTTACCATGTCGATCTCCCTGTGAACACCGAGGTCGTGATCGACTACGATCATTGCAAAATCTGATGTTCCCGCACTGACATTACCTGTTCTGACGCGAACGGAATTAGTGGCAACCATACCGGTACCTGCGTCGCCTTCACAGGGTGCTACGGGAATGCCTTCCTTGAGGTCACCCGACGGATCGAGGAATGCGGCGCCTGCCTCCGTGAGTGTTCCTGCAAGATCACCTGCGGACACGACCTGCGGCAGTATAGATCTCAGGTTCATGCCCGTAAGAGCATTGAACTTCTGTACCATCTCTTCATTATAGTCGCATACTTCACTGTCGATCGGGAACATACCTGAAGCCTCGCCTACTCCCATTACCTTCATGCCTGTCAGCCGCCAGTGAATATAGCCTGCAAGCGTCGTCAGGAACGCGATATCACCTACGTGATCCTCTTTGTTCAGGACCGCCTGATACAGGTGCGCGATGCTCCACCTCTGGGGAATGTTAAATCCGAATTCGTTTGTCAGCTTCTCCGCTGCTTCGCCGGTGATAGTATTGCGCCATGTGCGGAATTCGGCGAGCTGCTTCCCGTCTTTGTCGAATGGCAGATAACCGTGCATCATTGCCGATACGCCGATCGCACCTACCGTATCCAGCTTAACACCGAATCTGTCCTGAACATCCTTCTTCAGGTTCGCAAAGCATGTCTTGATGCCTTCATGGATCTTGTCCATGGAATAAGTCCATATACCGTTAACAAGCTGATTCTCCCACTCGTAATCGCCTGAAGCCACAGGCAGATGATCCTTATCGATCAGGACCGCTTTGATACGCGTCGATCCTAATTCTATTCCGAGGGCAGTTGTCTTGAGATCCATATTGTATCCTCCTTCGATCACTTAAGCTTCCATGCGATGTCCTTGATGAAGAGCTCATCCTCGAGCTTTGCCGGAGTCGTCTCTTTCGATATGTGCACGAATTCTATATCCATCATATTTGCCCAGTCACGCATCATGTCTGCACTGACATCGTAGGACAGAACCGTATGATGCGCTCCCCCTGCAGTGATCCAGCACTCAACGCCTGTGAGGAGGTCAGGCATTGCGCGCCACATCACTCTTGCTACAGGGAGATTCGGCATCGGCATAATAGGTTTGACACATTCGATATCCTGAACGATAAGGCGCAGCCTTCCGCCCATGTCTATGAGAGACGTCACGATTCCTTCCCCTGCCTTCCCTTCGAAAACAAGTCTTGCAGGGTCCTTCTCGTTCATCCCTATACCGAGATGATGCGTCTCGATCCTCGGCTTGTCAGCCGCAAGTGAAGGACATACCTCGAGCATGTGGGCACCGAGTGAATATTCCTGTCCTTCAACGAGATGATATGTATAGTCCTCCATGAAAGCGGAGGCTCCGTTACCGTTCTCTCCCATCGCTTTCATGATCGCCGTGAGAGCACTTACCTTCCAGTCACCTTCACCGCCATAACCGTATCCCAGCGCCATCAGATGCTGTGATGCAAGACCCGGGAGCTGCTCCATTCCGTAGAGATCCTGGAAAGTATTTGAGAATGCTTTACATCCTTCACGGTCCATCATCTTCCTGATAGCAATCTCTTCCCTGGCCTGATAGCGTATAGCCGCGGTGTTGTCCGTTGCAATATCATAGGAAGCTTCGTATTCCGCCATGAGGGCATCGATCTCTTCCTCAGTCACCTTGCCCATCTCCCTGACGAGATCGCCGACGGCCCATGTGTTGACCTGCCAGCCGAGCTTGATCTGAGCCTCGACCTTATCGCCTTCGGTAACTGCCACTTCGCGCATGTTATCGCCGAATCTCATGACCTTCATGTCCTTTGACACGGCAACGCCTACGGCCGACTTCATCCAGTCGCCGAGCCTCTTGTGAACTCTGTTATCAGTCCAGTGACCTGCAATGATCTTACGGGGCTTTCTGAGCCTTGCGCCGATGAATCCGTGCTCACGGTCGCCGTGGGCCGCCTGATTGAGATTCATAAAATCCATGTCGATCTCATCGTTGGGGATCTCCACGTTATACTGCGTTGCAAAATGGCACCAGGGCTTTGCAAGATCGCGGAGTCCGTCTATCCACATCTTGCTTGGGCTGAACGTGTGACACCATGTGATGATGCCGGCACACTCCATTCTGTAATTTGCCTCACGGACCGTCTCCGTGATCTCCTTGTTTGTCTTGGCAGTAACCTTATATACAACAGGATAAGGAAGAACTTCAGTGAGCTTAGAAGCTATCTCTGCAGCACGCTTATCGACTGTCTCGAGCACTTCATTGCCATAGAGAAACTGACTTCCTACTACAAACCAAAATTCGTATTTCATTTATAGACCTCCGTAGAGTTTATTATTTCTTAGCCTTGTTCTTACGTGAAAGGATGATACTCTGTACCAGCAGGAAGATGCAGAGCATTGCTGCAACAGTGATGTTGGTCCACCATGCCTCATCAAGACCGAGCGAAGCAACGATGATCTTGATGGTACTCATCGACAGAACACCGAAGAATGTACCTGCGATGTTGCCGACGCCGCCCGTCAGCATCGTGCCGCCGACGATTGAAGATGCGATCGCGTTCATTTCGGCGCCTGATGCGTGGGAAGGAGAGCCTGATCCGACGTGCATGAAGAATACATAGCCGCCGATACCTGCAAGGAGTCCGCACATAACGTGTGCAATAAACTTGGTGCGCTTTACATTGATGCCGAGCATGTTGGCGCTCTGATTGTTGCCGCCTACAGCATAGAAGCTTCTTCCCGTCTTTGTCCATCTCAGGAGAGCGAACAGGAGGA
>DFIB01000145.1 GCA_002371375.1 Mageeibacillus sp. UBA3708
TCTTCTTGCCGTTCTCGTAATATGTCAGTACTTCGGGCTGCTCGGATGAACTGTATTCTTTGACGCGCATTATCCCCCCGGCTGTCGTGCCGTATCCGAGAACGCATCCGCCGTCAATGTGCTGAGCCAGGCTGTCAAATGATTTAATAGTGTCTTTTGTATTATTCTCGCCGTCGCTGATAAAGAAAACGAGCTGTATGCTGCTGTCCTGCGTCTCCTCTTCCCTGATGCGGAACGTACCTTCAAGATAATCCTTGAGCGTCGTGTAGACCTTATTGAAAGATGTGCCGCTCGCATATATCTTACTTCTTCCTTCAAGCGAATTAGCCGCCTGGATCACGTTCTTCTTATCTGTCGTATAGGGAACGAGGACATTGCCGTTGATATCATTGAAGGATATAAGTGCGAACCTTGCCCCTTCGAAATTATCCATGATATCACTGATGTTGCGCCTTACGCCGTCCATCCTTCTCTCACTGCCGTTATAATCCTCTGCCAGCATGCTTATCGTGTTGTCCACAACAAAGAGGATCTTCACATTATTGCTGTAATTCTCCACATGGTCACTCGGGATAAGTATCCTCAGATTGATCATGAACAACAGCACGGCGATCAATATCTGCCTGATGAAATTCCACACACCTCTGCGCTTCATCACGATGAGACCTGCACATACTATCACCATTATCGGTATCGGGATGAAAGGATTGATGCTCATAGCCTAAGCCTCCATACCGTCACTCCGAACAGAAGTGTTCCCAGAGTTATGAGTATGATGAACGTCTCAGGAAGATCCTTCTTGATCGTAGTCGTCTTGTAGGATACCGATACATCCGTATCTTTTACCGCTTCGATTGCATCCTCGATCGCGTCATTATTGCGCGTATTGAAATACTTGCCGCCCGTGCTCTCGATGGAGCGCTTGAATTCTTCCTCTTTCTCCACAAAAAACGGGGCTATCCCAAAAACCTTAACCTTCTTGAAAGCACAGAGCTCACATGCCTTGGGAACCGTAACTATCTCATCGCCGAGAACATCATTATCTGTAACCAGAACGATGAGCCTTGCCCTGTCGGGATTCTCTTCAAAGTCGTTGAAGGAATACAGGCATGACGCCAGTCCGTCACCGATCAATGAGCTTCCTCTGTCACTGGAGGTTCCGGCAAATCTGTATGCCGACAGCTCGTCCAGATCCGAATAGAACATCGCATTCCGTCCGGCTTCTATCGACTTCTTCAAATGCTCAAGTTCGGAAATGACATATCCGTAATCATCGGTCAGCGGAACGAGCTTAACTGCCTGTCCGTTGAAGATGACTATGCCGAACCTCTCTCCTTTGAGATTGGATACAAAATCCTGCAGTTGCTCGCACATCTGAACGCTGACAGAGTCAAGCGATGTCGATACGTCAAAACCGATTATGATGTCTCTGTTATGGAGCTCCGTGACCTCCGACTTGACCACGGCAGGCTTTGCCACCAGAACAGATGCCCCGATAAGAGCCAGGATCATGCCGATGATGGCACCGGCTCTCAGGAAATGATATTCAAGTATCAGTGTCTTGTACTGGGACAGCTTCTTGACATAGTCATTGTTCGCGCTTCTGCTGCCACCCGTGTACTTCTTGCCCTTAATAAGGAACAGCAGAACGATGAGTCCGGCAGCCACGATCCCGATACAGATATAGAACACGATAGGATATGTCAGGCCCATGTTCTTATGACCTCCCTGGCACTCCAGAATGACATGTTGATATCCTTGTCCGAATCGTATGCGAACTCAGGCTGGTAGAACTCTTTGATCGTATCGAACAAAGACGGCTTGCCGAGTCTGGCGATCTCTCTGAGAGTCAGCTTATCAGTATTAACATGAGATGCTTTGGCACAGTATTCACGGACGATCCTGCTGAGATCTATGTGAGCCTGACGAAGGTCGATCAGGTTATTGGTATACCTTGTCTCGACTTCTGAGATCATGCCGAGATACATCGACTTGAGCTGCTGCGGCTCATAGTGAATTACAGGTGCGGGTTTAACCGGCTTAGGCTTGCGCGGCGGACGCTCATATCTTATCATCTTCAGGATAATGAGTATGATCACAGGCAGCGCTATAAGAGCGATCGCGATGATCGTCAATATGAGCGAATAGCTCTCCATGTCCTGAAGCTTAACGGATGTTGGCATATCTGTGACTTTCCAGCAGTTCTATGACTTTGGGAACTACTTGTTCTTCTGTATCGATATTTACGCTGCTCACGCCGAACTTGATGAGCTTACGGGCATTGGATTCCTGTATCTCCTGCCTTCTCTTCGCTTCCAACATCGCAAGTCTCCTGTTGCCGCTGATGAAGTTCGGCACGTATCTCCTGCCGTCAACGTCATAGACCTTGTTGCCGGTAAGGCCGAGGTCGCTTATGTTGACAAAGAGAACGTCGTGTCTTGTACGGAGCCGCTTAAGGCAGGGCTCTGACACCTTGGAGATACCGTCCATGTCGGTAATGACGAAGACGATCATTCTCTTCTTGAAATTATTGATTATAAAGTCCAGTGATTTCTCGATATTGTTCTTCTCGTGAGACTCAAGGTCGCGGTCATATCCGGCGAGCATCATTTCGAGATTCGGAATGCCCGTCCTGAAAGGGTTGAGCTTGATGAACCCGTCACGGTTGTACAAAGACCCGATCGTGTCCCCGTTCTTGTAAGCCAGGTACCCTATCGTGCCCGCAGCAGTCAGTGCGATGTCACGCTTCTTGTCGAATCCCGCGGAATCTCCGGACATTTTGGATCCGGTGTCGAGCACGAGCATGATGCTGTGCTTCTTGTCGGCAATATAACGCTTGATCAGGATCGTTCCCGACCTGCCCGATGCCTTCCAGTCAATGTCCCTTATGTTGTCTCCGGGGATGTACTCACGCAGATCCTCGAAGTTCATGCTCCTGCCGTGAAAGACAGACGGATATGTTCCGTCGAGAACATTACTCGTCTTCTTGGTAGCGTATATGCTTACATTCGCTTTGATGCGATTGACGTAGCTCGTTCTGCCACTCATGGTGTAGGAACTGCCCCCATGATCGCGTCGATGATCTGATCCTCAGTAACGCCGTCAGCTACTGCAGCAAAGTTAAGTGTCACTCTATGTCTCAGCACGCCCTTCGCGAAAGCCTTGACGTCATCAGGCGTGACATAATCCCTGCCTGACAGTATTGCAACCGCCTTGCTTATCTCCATAAGGCAGATGGAACCTC
>DFIB01000029.1 GCA_002371375.1 Mageeibacillus sp. UBA3708
CACTTCCGGTTCCGGAAGATGCTCCGTTCTTCGTGAAGGATTACAGTGAATACTATAAGGGAAGGGCATATCATGCGAGGTCCCTTAATTCCAACGAAGGATGGAATGTTACAGGCTGTGAGTCTTTTATGAATCAGCCGATCCTTAAGTACTCGAATGAGATAAGAAATGCAGTCCTGATCATTCACGGAGAGAAAGCTCATTCCTGCTATTTCTCAAAGGATGCATATGCGAATATGACAAAGGACAGCAAGTATAAAGATAACAAGGAACTCATGATAATTCCCGGCGCAGTTCATACGGATCTGTACGACAATCTTGATGTTATTCCTTTCGATCATATCGAAGAATTCATGTGGAAATATCTATGAGAATAAGAAGAATCTTTGCACTTCTTGTATTGGCATCAGTCGTGTTGGCGGCAGCATCATGCGGCACGCAGCAGAGCGCTGAGCCAGTTACTTCGGCTGTGCAGACAACGGAGACAAAGGAAAATCTCGATCTGTTCTGCTTTGAACTCTCGGATGAAGAGATGGCAAGGATAAATGCTCTTGACCGGAACGAAAAGCACGACTGGTATTAACGGGGGTAAACTTATATGAGAATGAACATTGCAGCCGCTTTGACCGCAGGCACGATACTGGTAAGTCTGGCAGGTTGTTCTGCGGCTCTTGAATCTACACCAGCTTCTGAAACGCAGATTACGACTTCGGCTGAAGAAATATCCGAAATGACGACAGAGACGACTACCGTCACGGAGGCAGAAAGATCAATGACATTAAAGATCGGAGAAAGGGAAGTTCAGGTCACCTGGGAAGATAATGCTTCAGTGGAAGACCTGAAGAAACTCGCTGCATCAGATCTGACCATAAAGATGTCGATGTACGGCGGCTTTGAGCAGGTGGGTTCCATAGGGCAGGCTATCACAAGAGACGATAAACAGACAACAACAAAGCCGGGCGATATTGTTCTTTATTCCGGTGATCAGATAGTGATGTTCTATGGATCCAATTCCTGGAGCTATACAAGACTCGGTAAGATCAACCTGACTGAAAAGGAATTAAATGATCTCTTAGGCAATGGTGATGTAACTATTACGCTAAGTCTTGATTAGATTGTATATATCAGTTTTCCTCTACGAAGGTATTACCGGCCGGAAAGATGACAGGCTTTTATTTGCGATCAGTCCTCTTATAAACTCTGAATATAACTGTGGCTGTTCACCCTGGAATCCCCCGTGACCATACCCCTTCATAACGATAAACCGGGCAGACGGATATTTCTTCTTAAGGCGTCTCTCTGCTTGACGGGCGGGCTCTTTTTCAGAGTATAAGAAGACGAATCGTCTGACAGTGTCATCAGGAAGATCCGGCAGATCGCATTTATAGCAAGTGTCAGATATCCGCCTGACCGAATCTCTGTCGATCCACCGGCTGACCTCGCAGAATCCTCCCATGAGTCCGCGGTATGCTTCAAGCGAATCTCCTCCGAGCTTCTTTACAAACGGATCATTCATAAGATCGTCTATGGCCGTATCCTTCTCTTTACTTTTTACTTTCTTCATGAACGACATGAACTTCCGGGCCATGAGAGCACGGAAGAATCTCGGGAAATGGAAGAACGGTCCGCCGTCAAACAGATAATTATCAACAGGTATATCTATCTGATCTGCTATTTCCATGGCTACCTCTGCACCCATGGAGGTACCCTGAAGCAATGCTATTCTTGTAATATTATTTGCGTGAAGCCATTCAATGATCTTCCTTGCATCTTCCCTTTTAGAATGATAAACAGGCTCTTCTTCGTGATGTCCGTCCAGAGTCGGCAATAAGATAAAGAAATCATCTTTCAGATATTCAGCTATTATCCCGGGCATCTCATACGTGCAGAACATCCCGGGGATCATGATCATTACAGGATTGTCTTTGTTTCCGACTGTTTTGATTATCATTTAAATGTCCCCGATCAAGGATAATTCCTCTTCCAGCGCAGCCATCAGCTTCCGTATTTCCTCTTTTGTATTGTCATCCATATCGGCGATCATGCCGTTTATTCTGTCATTCATGTGCATATGAAGTCTTTTATGGCCTTCATATGCGGTTTTTCCTTTATCCGTAAGGTGCAGATATATTTCATTTATTCCTGTACCGGCCGACTTGGATATCAGCTCTTTCTCGTAAAGCTTTGCCACACTCTGCGAAATCCCGCCCTTTGTTATTCCGAGCTGACCGGCCAGGCCGGTAGCGGTAACATTTTTATTATTACCGATTGCATCTATAACATGTATCTCCGCCGGATACATCAGCACGTCAGTCCCATAATACCGGGGCATTTTTGTAACGGCATTATACCTGTTTATCAGGCGTAATCCGGCTTGCAACAAAAGATTATCCATGAAAAACCACCCTGAAATATTGTTGTTTAGCTACTAAACAACAATACATCTGATATTGAATCCTGTCAACTGGTATAATCAAACGGATAAGGACTTACCACGGGAGACTATATAATGAGCGGTTTTTCTGATCTATACATTTCGGGACTGGATCTTTATAGTGACAGGCTTGAACCATCGAGTTATTTACTTGAGATACCTGTCATCAAGAATCTTACGCATCTTGAATTTACTAACAAAGTCACTTTCTTTGTAGGGGAGAACGGAACGGGGAAATCTACACTTCTTGAAGCCGTTGCCGTGAATCTCGGTTTTAACCCGGAAGGCGGAACAAAGAATTATTCCTTTTCGACGTATGACACACACTCGGATCTTTATGATGCGATCCGTCTGATCAAAGGATGCAAGAGAGCCCGGGGCGGATATTTCCTGCGTGCAGAGAGTTTCTATAATGTAGCTACGGCAGAAGAGGAGTACAGTAAAGGTATGGGCGGCCGCCCTATGCACTATCACGAACGGTCACATGGCGAGAGTTTTCTGGCTTTGGTGCAGGAGACTTTCAGGGGGAATGGAATTTATCTTTTGGATGAGCCGGAAGCAGCGCTGTCACCACAACGTCAATTGACACTCATGCTGGAGATCAAGCGCTGTGTAGAAGAAGGGGCGCAGTTTATTATCGCTACTCATTCTCCTGTATTGCTCGGTTTTCCGGAAGCAGAGATAATGTGCTTTGATGGGGGAAGTATAAAGCCGTGTAAATACGAGGAGACGGACAGCTATAAGATCACCAAAATGTTCATTAATGATCGCAGGCAGATATTAGAGCGGCTGTTTAATACTGAACCGCAGGAGTGATCATCAGTATTCGCAGTACAACGTGGAAGATGGCGGAAATACTGATACAAAGCAGAACAGGGAGTATAGGAACTATAGCAATGGGTTACAAATCAACGTGTAATGTTTTGCAGGATTCCTATATCAGGCTGCGTTATAAAGTCGTGAGTTAACCTATCCGACAAAGCTGTATTCGATCGCGGTCTTCGTGATAAGAATGGTATCAGTGTTGATCCTGTCCTTCATTCTCTGACCCAGGCTGTGAACTTCTTCTTCACTTATGCCGATAAGCACAATACGGAGGCTTGTCTCTGTGGTATACCCCTTGTTGTGTGTATAACCGCCTACCTGCGTCAGCAGGGAGAAGCCGATCTCCTTCTCGGTGCAAATCTCCGTAAGCATCTGCTTGAAGTCATTCACGCTGATGATCTCCTGATAATTGTCTTTATCCTTGATACCGATGAAGATCTCGTATTTTACACCATTCTCAAACTTTATATCTTCAGCCACTTGTCACCTCAACAAAAAGTAAGCTTAACAGGATTCCTGACGATCAAAAAACACCTCTGATTCATGAATTCCGACAGGCTTCGTGCGACCCTTATTACATCCAGTCCGTGATTGCCGACAATGCTGATGCACAGGGTATCTTCAGTATCGTACCAGCCATCCTCATAGAGGTAACCGCCCTTAAGACTCAGCAGCGAGAAATCCATCTTGATCCTCTCGAAATACCGGGATATCATCTCCTTCAATTCCTGCTCAGTAACAATCTCCTCACGTGACTGAGGATCCTTGCAACCGATAAAGATCTGATACTCGTAACTGTCTTCCAATGTAATCTCTCCTCCCGGTACGGCGGGGTCATTAGTATTATTTTATATCTTCCTGAGCATCTGTGCCACTCCTCTGTTAACAGTGCCGGCAATTTGTTACGCTTCTTTCTCACGCGGCGTCCTTCATGATCACGTGACCTGTAACCAAGATCACCAGCCTCGGCGCATTGAAAGCAGTGTTCGTCATAGTGTTTGCATGCCTGTTAGGAGTGTTGTAAGTCTGTTAGTCGATGTAACAATAATATGAGTTATAATTAATCTTATTTGAACGGAGATAAGATTAGCGTGAATTCTCTTCAGGCAAACATCTGCCTAATTTGTGTAACACTCTGCTGGTCGACAGAGGTGATCATATTTGCCTGTATTCCGGATTCGGTTCCGCCCTTTGCCACGACGTGTCTGACTTCATTTGCCGGTGCGCTGCTGCTGGGATTTTTCTTCTACAGGCATATACGCGAACAGTTACGGAAACACGGCAAAAGGATCTTAGGAAGATGCCTGCTGCTCGGCGTTCTGAACTGCGTTTATAACAACCTTTATCTGTTCGGACTCAAGTATCTGGATGTGTCATCCGGAGCATTCACTCTGTCAATGACCGTTGTCGTCCTGCCCGTCATCCTGCTTACGTTGAAGCAAAAGGTGGGTATCAGGACATGGATCTCGGCAGGCCTCGTATTCGCGGGAATATTACTTGCGGTCGGAAGCAATGCCGGTGCCGGACAGCTGTGGGGTGTGCTGATCATGGTGGCAGGCTGCATCGTACGTGCCGTCCATATCGTAATCCTCAACCGCTATGCAAGCGAGGATGATCCCATATCCATTTCCCTGTTCATATCGGTAATCGTGGGCGTGATATCCGGGGCGTTGTGGTTTGTTTCTGATCCTTCGGGAGTCGCCGGAATCCCGTGGAACAAAGAGATAATAGCAAGTATCGCGATCTATTCATACTTTATCGTGGCTTTCGCGCAGACGCTCAATATCTTTGCACAGAAGAAGTCAACACCGGCAAACGCTACGATCATATATTCCCTGGAGATAGTGTTCTCGGTAATATGGGGATTGATACTTCCGGGTAATATCATCGAGAACACGGTTCTCACGCCGTGGATAGTGGCCGGTGTCATTCTGGTCGTGTCAGGAAATCTGGTGGAGATTTGTCCTTCTCCGAAGAGGAGGGCAAATGAGACATAAGATAAGAGTCATGCTGATGCTCGTAATTGTCTACTTCATCGTGGCGATGCCGTTCAAGGTGATGACGGTCATTCCCGGGTTTACCGATGTCAGGCCGGTCATGATGCTGGGTCCCGTGTATGCACTGTTTTACGACCTTCCGGGATGCGTTGTTTTCGCGCTGATGAATCTTGTCATGGATGCTTTGTCGGGTGAACTTGCATGGTCTTCCATAGCGGGACTCATCTCCAACTTCCTCGGGCCGTATCTTATCCTGTGCTACTGGAAGAGGAGACCCGGCATCAGGCTCCATCTGCGGACGGTAGGGAACATTATTCATTACAGCATTGTCATAACCGTTACCGCCATATTTGAGGCGGCAATCATCACACCGTCAGTAGCAGCTTTCTACCCGGAGGTTGACTGGCTGATGTTCTTTACCGTCGTCGTGCTCAACACGGCTCTCTTCCCGATCTTGTTCGGAATACCCCTCATGATACTGATGAAGGAGGAACTGGGATTTGAGAGTGCTATTTGAACGGAACATTGATGCCGGTGTTGGTGTTCATCTGACCCGTGACAGCAAGATAGATCAGTATGATGACGGAACCGAGCAGCAGCAATGCGGTTATTACCATGATCACCTTGCCTGCAGGATGTGCGACGTTGATAGTCGCGCCGTATCCGAAGCGCTTCTCCACGTTGAGACGGGTGTCGTTCGGGTTATAGTAAAACATACCGAAGATCCAGTTATCGTCATCATCCTGAAGCTCAAGATCAGTATCGCGCTCATACCTGTTTTCTATGGCTCTCTGGTTTACCACTCCGATAATTACGATCACCATGATCAGAACGGTATATACAAGGACTCCGCCAAGGGCGACCATGTCGCTGCTTAAGAATATGCTGAGGATGGAATAGCCGATAAGGAAGAGGGCATTTACCCAGGACATTGCGGTAAGGAGGTCTGCCCATGTCTTCTTCTTGGCCCTGTTGTAATTTGCGTTTACGTTGCTGTCCTTGGAGATGACCATGTTCCTTGTCCTGTCCATTACAATAGCGATGGGGACAAATAAGACTGCCAGCGAGAAGAATGACAGGCTCATCGCCGTAAGCGCGTACTTCTCACATGCGATGTTCTCTACGATCCTTATCACGCCAAAGTCGACCAGTACCGCAAAGACTGTTCCGATCAGTGCTACAGCATTCGGCAGGATTATCCGGGGGAGCTTGAGCGCATGAACAACATTTGCGTTCGTAAGGTCAGTATAGACGATACCTGACTTTGTGATCCCGAGTTCCTTCTTCAGGCTCTTGAGTTCCGTGTTGCCCTTGCCGTAGGGAATGGAGACCAGTAACATCACGAAAACAAGCAAGGTCCATGCAAGCAGCGTGATACCTGTTGTGGGAAGGAACAGAAGGATAATGCTGATTAGACAGACTGCTGCCGTGATGATAAAGGCTGCCCTGCGGTTCGATGACACGATATCCTTAACCTTATGTGCTGCTTCCGGCTCATGGAACTTTGGATTGTCGCGGACACCGAAAATCATCTTCCTCTTCTCCGGTGATGCCGGGAATCCGATTGCAAATAACGCAAGTGCCGAAGGAACTATGCAAACAAACATTATTACTTTGATCAACCATGTCATAACACTATCTCCTTTAACTTGTAACCATCAGTAAAACTCATCAATGAGTCTCTTCAATTCTTCTTTAGATACTCCCGCGAGCCTCGCTTCCGATACGATGCGCCGGAGCTCTGTCCTGTTCTCTTCACTGAGCACACCGGATTTTGCGATGTTGTCCCGGACCCTGGCGCCGTTCTTGCGGTCAGTCATTATATAGCCTTCCTGCTTAAGAAGCTGGTAGGTCTTGCTGACCGTCATGGTATTGATGCCTATCTCGAGGGCGAGTGCTCTTACCGTCGGCAGCTGCTCCCCGGGCTTAAGATCGCCCGAGGAGATACCCATTACTATCTGATTCCTTATCTGCATGTAGATGGGCACATCAGAGTATTCGTCAATACGTATTATCATGATTCCACCTTCTTTCTTCTGATCGACCATGCTCCCAGGATTACTGCAAATATGATGAACGGGATCATTGCGATAAGGCCGTTAGGATAAGGTCCTAATACCATGTACTTATTGATATCGGGATCATTTGCATTCATGAACAGCAGGGGACACGTTGCTATCGCATTGAACGATCCGTGCATTAAAGCTGCGTACCAGATGCACTTTGTTCTGTCATATACTATCTCCTCCAGTATACCAAGCGTTATGCAGCAGATGGTAAATACGATAAGTCCAAGCACCGGTGCACCGAGGTAGTCAAAGCCGTACTCGTAGCCTCCGAATATCAGTGCAGGAAAGTGGAATACTCCCCAGATGGTGCCGCCTATAAGCCATGTTCCTACCTTGCCGAAACTCTTGCCCAGCTCAGGGTAGAGGAATCCTCTCCATCCGACTTCCTCGCCTATGGCCGTGATGATATTTATAAAGGGTGCTATGAGCGCAGTGGGGACGAGCTGAACGATCAGGTATGTCTTCATATCCATTCCTGCCTGCTCCAGCATTTCCATAATGTCTACGCCTTGCGCCTCTGCCTGTGCGATCAACATAGATCCGTTAGTATCAAACAAGTTCGGAAAGATGACAAAAAACAGACAAGCGCCGGCAACTGTCAGGGGGAGCGCCACATAAGCTGCAAGGAAGAGCCATTTGATGTTGCCCTTGAACTTCGGCTTCCATCCCATGCCCTTGAGATTTCCCTTAGCGATCCAGGCTGCAATGAGCGGAGCGAACATGCAGACTGCCAAACTTCCGCGGAATACCAGCGCTCCCGTAGTTCCGGGATTATTGACCATATAGAGGGATCCGATGATCTGCAGTGTCCATGCGATAACATAGGTGATCACAATAAACTTAATGACTTTCTTCTTATCCATACCTGTCCTCTTTCCTGCACATAAGATGCTGTATGCTTTGTATTAGTGCTTGTAATACAGACTATACACAGGCAGAGACCCGATGTCAATATATTTTCGATAGTTTTCACTTTGTTCAAACACGGAGGGGGTCTTCGGAAGTACAATTAATAGTGGATAACCAATAATAATATGGAGGTGACAGTCTATGGCTAACAGAATTGTTCTTAATCAGGTCTCGTATCACGGTGAGGGTGCGATCAATGAGATCCCTGCGCTCGCGGCGGCAAGAGGGTTCAAGAAGATTTTTGTAGTGTCTGATCCCGGGCTCGTGAAGTGCGGAACGACAGCAAAGATAACAGACATTTTGGATGGTGCAGGAATCGCTTATGCGCTGTTCGATGAGGTCAAGCCGAACCCGACGATCGAGAATGTTCAGGCAGGTGTTGCAGCTTTCAAGGCAGCAGATGCGGATTCCATCATCGCGGTAGGCGGCGGATCGGCCATGGACACATCGAAAGCAATCGGCATAATAATCACGAACCCCGAGTTCGAGGATGTGAGATCGCTCGAGGGCGTGGCTCCCACAAAGAATCATGCGGTTCCTACAATTGCAGTCCCGACTACATCAGGTACGGCAGCTGAAGTTACAATAAATTATGTTATTACTGATGTTCAGAAGCAGCGTAAATTTGTGTGCGTTGATGAACATGATATACCGGAAGTTGCAATTGTCGATCCGGTAATGATGTATTCAATGCCGGCATCGCTTTGCGCATCAACAGGAATGGATGCCCTCACTCACGCTATAGAAGGTTACACGACCAAGGCAGCCTGGGAGATGACGGACATGTTCCACCTCGAAGCAATAAAGCTCATCGCAGCAAACCTCCGCAAGTCTGTAGCAGGTGATCCCGAGGGCCGTAAGCAGATGGCACTTGCACAGTACATTGCAGGTCAGGGCTTCTCCAACGTCGGCCTGGGAATCGCGCATTCCATGGCACATACCCTGGGTGCACATTACGACACTCCTCACGGCGTCGCATGCGCAATGTTTCTGCCGATAGTCATGGAATACAACCAGGATTACACAGGTGAGAGATACCGCGAGATCGCAAGGGCGATGGGAGTGGCAGGCGTAGATAATATGTCACAGGCCGAGTACAGACAGGCCGCCATCGATGCAGTAAAACAGTTGTCGGTTGATGTCGGTATTCCCACAAAGAACGAGAAGATCCGTGAAGAGGATCTGAAGCAGCTGGCAGATGAGGCATATGCAGATGCGTGCCGTCCCGGTAACCCGAGAGATGCTTCTGCAGAGGATATGATCGAGTTGTACAGGAAGCTGATGTAAAGGGGCGCTCAATGCCGCTGTTCCGGAACTCAGTCGCACTTCGCGGGAGTGAGTGTGTGCAAAACTTCTTGCATGCATGCCCGCTCGTGCTCAAAGCAGTTCCGGGACAGTGCATTGAGCTTACGTTGGGGTGACTTAGGTGCCCGGTATGCCGGCGGAAGTCCGCTCGCAAGCAGTTGCAGGCTTCACAGGTGGTAGCTTGTACGACAGATGACAACGACAGATGACAACACTGAACAATTTGACCTGTTACACTGAAATCCGTTCAGTGCAGCAGGCCTTTTTGTTCAGTGTAATATACAGTCGTGTCATCCGAGGCAGTCAGACATTTATTCACCAGGTGACTTGATCGACCTACATCCTGTTTCCGCGAGATTTTTAGTTCTTTCCGCGGAAATTGCGGAAAGAACCCTAATTATCGCGGAATCCGCATGAATTGTTTTTTCTTCCGCAGTTTATGCGGAAGGATTACTGCTTTCCGGCGGAAACGATGATCTTACCGCTGCGGTCAGACAGTTGAAGCTTCAGTCAGTTCAGTTGTCTGCAGCTAACATAAATCCTGTTTTTTACCCTGCCGGCGTGGTTCCGGAAACTTCCCCATTCTGCTTAACAAAAGTGTTTGTTTTTATAGAAAATGGGGAATAATAGCTATATTTCCCCATTTCTCTGAAAAATCAGGCAGGAATTTTATTTTTATGGGGAAGTTTATAACTGACCGGTTGATGGCAGTCCCGGTCGACCAATATGATCAAGTTACTCACGTCACTCTGTGAAGCCCTCGACTGCTTGCGAGCGGGCTTTGTCGAGTCGATGCAAAACGATCCGTGATAGCTCAAGCCCTGTCCCGGAACTGCTTTGAGCACGAGCGGGCATGCCCCGTCACCCAAGTCGTCAAAGCAACTACCTGTCAAGCCCGCAGCTGCTTGCGAGCGGACTTCCGCAGGTTTTGGCGCCGGGACAGTTGTCCGAAGGATCAACTCAACAAAAAGCGAGTGCCAAAACCGAGGACTGTAGCGAGCAGGTCAGCTGAGGGCGCTCTTATACCAGATCGCTCAGCTTCTTGCTGTAGAAGAAGTCGTGGACTGTTTTGTCGAATTCTTTCCAGAGGGGGAGGGTCTTGCAGCCCTTGCGGCGGGAGCACAGATTGCTCTTGTCGGCGAGGCAGGCGACGGAGTTGAGGGGGCCCTCCATGAGCTCGATGATCTCGCCGATCTTGTAGCGCTCAGGCTTCTTGACGAGCTTGTAGCCGCCACCTTTGCCACTTGCGCCGACGATAAGGCCGCCGGCGACCATGTCCTTGACGATTATCTCAAGGTACTTTTTGGAAATCTCCTGGCGTTCGGCGATGTCCTTGAGGGGGACGTAGTTACCGTCGTTGTGTTCTGCCAGATCTATCATTACCCTGATCGCATATCTTCCCTTGGTGGATATCATGATGATTCTCCTTCAGAATTGTTTTCACCTATTATACCTAAAGGTTAGTAGGTAAATCAAGCGCTAATCACCTATTGACATAGTAGGCGAATGGATATATTATCACAATGCAATAATGAGCAAAGGAGACTAATACATTGATTTACGCTGACAATGCAGCCACGACTAAAATGAGTGAAGCGTCGCTCAAGACGATGATAGATCTGATGGAAGATACTTACGGTAATCCGTCCAGCCTGTATACTTTCGGGCAGAAGGCCAAGGAAGTACTGGAGAAGGCGAGGGCTGATGTAGCCGGGGCGATCGGAGCACAGCCTCAGGAGATACTGTTCACTTCGGGAGGAAGTGAGGCAGACAACCAGGCGATAATAACGGCGGCAAAGCTGGGTGCGGCTAAGGGGAAGAAGCACATTATTTCCACCGCCTTCGAGCATCACGCTGTTCTGCATACACTTAACAAGCTCAAGAAGGAGGGATACGAGATCACGCTTCTTGACGTACACGAGAACGGCATTGTGCTGCCGGAGCAGGTTGAGGAGGCGATCCGCGAGGATACGGCACTTGTCACGGTGATGTATGTTAATAACGAGATCGGTACGATTCAGCCGATCAGGGAGATCGGCGCGGTGTGCAGGAAGCACGGCGTGCTGTTCCACACTGATGCGGTGCAGGCGGTCGGACATATAAGAGTGAATGTTGAAGATGATAATATCGACATGCTGTCGGCGTCCGGGCATAAGTTTCACGGGCCGAAGGGGACGGGTTTTCTCTATGCAAAGAAGGGGATAAGGCTCGTCAACCTGATCGAGGGCGGCGCCCAGGAGAAAGGAAGGCGCGCGGGTACTGAGAATGTTCCGGGTATCGCGGCAATGGCGACGGCACTGACGGAAGCTGTCGCGAATCTGGATGCATACAAGGCTAAGCTCACGCCTGTAAGGGACAAGATCATCGCCGGACTCAATGAGATACCGCATTCTGCGATCAACGGCGATGAAGTGAGAAGGGTGCCCGGCAATGTGAACTTCTGTTTCGAGGGGATCGAGGGCGAGTCATTGCTCCTGCTCCTTGATGACAAGGGCATTGCGGCTTCGTCGGGAAGTGCGTGCACATCCGGTTCGCTTGATCCGAGCCACGTGCTGCTGGCGATCGGCAGGGTTCACGACGTGGCGCACGGTTCGCTCCGCCTGTCGATCGGGGAAGATATAACGGATGAGGATGCCGACTACATTATCAAGTCGGTTAAGGAAGTAGTTGAATATCTGCGAGGATTCTCGCCCGTGTGGAGAGACCTCGTTGCAGGCAAGGGTCAGTTCATTTTATAAGGGGGATAATACATGGCACTTTACAGCGAGAAAGTAATGGATCATTTCAGGAATCCGAGGAACGTGGGCGTGCTCGAGGATGCCAACGGCGTCGGTACGGTGGGCAACGCCAAGTGCGGGGACATCATGAAGATGTACCTGAAGATCGAGGACGATATTGTCAAGGATGTCAAATTCGAGACTTTCGGATGCGGCAGCGCGATCGCATCGAGTTCAATGGCAACCGAGCTCATCAAGGGCAAGCCCGTTGAGGAAGCCCGCAAGCTTACGAACAAGGCGGTGGCAGAGGCGCTGGACGGTCTTCCTGATTATAAAATGCACTGCTCGGTACTTGCTCAGGAGGCGATAGAAGCCGCTTTGAAGGATTACGAAGAACATAACCTATAAAACCTATTGACAGAGTAGGAATTAGCAATTATAATGTCCTCAGCATTGAGGAAAGGAGAGGCATACAAATGCGTTACATGTGTTGTCGAATGTATATCAGACGGGCTTGTCGGGCATTGTGCCTCGATACGATTCGATGTTGCTGAATCGCGACTTATGAAGATCAACAGGCCCGGAGAGATGAATGAACTCCGGGCCTTACTTATTCCAAACAACTAATTCCAAACAATAGAAAGAAGGTTATTACAAATGAGCTTAAGCAGAAATTCTTTACTTATTCACGGCGGTATTGACGGAGACGAGAAGACAGGTGCCGTAAATGTGCCGGTCTATCAGACATCAACATACAAGCAGGACGGACTCGGCAAGGACAGGGGATGGGAGTATTCAAGGACCGGCAACCCCACGAGGGCAGCACTTGAGAAGCTGATCGCAGATCTTGAGGAAGGTCAGTACGGACTTGCTTTCGCTTCGGGGCTTGCAGCAATCGATACGGTATTGTCGCTGTTCAAGTCAGGTGACAAGCTGATCGTGTCTGACAATATCTACGGCGGAACGTTCAGGATTCTGGATAATGTATTCAAGAACTTCAACATCACATATAAGATCGTTAACACCTCAGATCTTAAGGCAGTTGAAGAAGCTATCGACGATGACGTCAAAGCTGTCTACATCGAGACCCCCGCAAATCCTCTTCTGACGATAACTGATATAGAGGCAGTGTCTAAGATCGCCAAGAAGCACAACAAGCTCGTTATTGTGGATAACACTTTCCTCACTCCTTATCTGCAGCGCCCGCTCTCGCTCGGTGCTGACATTGTCGTTCACAGCGGCACGAAATACCTGGGCGGCCACTCCGACACTATATCCGGTTTTGCGGTCGTTAAGGACAAGGCTCTGGCGGACAGGCTCTACTATCTGCAGAACGCGATCGGAGGCGTCCTGGCACCCTGGGACAGCTTCCTTATAATCAGAGGGATCAAGACTCTCGGCGTACGCATGGACAGGCATGTGGCAAATGCTGATAAGATCGCAAGATGGCTCGTGGAAAGCGGATTTGTCAGCAAGGTATATTACCCCGGGCTTGAGAGCGACCCGGGCTATGAGATACAGAAGAAGCAGGCTGACGGAGCCGGCGCGATGATATCCTTTGTGCTGAATGATAAGTATGACTACAAAGTGTTCTTTGAGAAGCTCAGACTCGTCACTCTTGCAGAGAGCCTCGGAGGCGTGGAGTCACTCGTGTGCCACCCTGCTACGATGACTCACGCAGCGATACCTGCCGATGTCAGGAAGAGCGTCGGTATAGTTGATGAACTCATCAGATTGTCAGTAGGGATCGAGGATGCGGATGACATTATCGATGATCTCAGGCAGGCAATAGAGGCTTCTGCTAAGTGAAGGGGTGGCGAAGATGAATAATGTCTATGAAAATATCAGGGAAATGATCGGCAACACGCCGGTACTCAAGATAAATCATATGGGCGTCAAGCCCGGAGTAAACGTTTATGCAAAACTTGAACTTATGAACCCTGCCGGAAGCGTCAAAGACCGCGTAGGTGTCTACATGATCGATGATGCGAAGTCCCGCGGTATCCTGAAGGAAGGCGGCACTATCGTGGACGCGACGGCTGGCAACACCGGTATCGGTATTGCAGTCGCTGCACTCAATCAGGGACTTAGAGTCATATTTACTGTGCCGGAGAAATTCTCCATCGAGAAGCAGAAGGTCATGAAGGCGCTGGGCGCAGAGATCGTCCACACTCCGCGCGAGGACGGAATGCTCGGTGCGGAGCGCAAGGCAGAGGATATACTGAAGACGATAGACGGAGCTGTATCGCTCAGGCAGTTCCGCAATCCTGCCAATCCCCTCGCTCATTATGAGACAACGGGACCTGAGATTTACAGGCAGCTGGACGGGAAGATCGATTACTTCGTCGCAGGTGCAGGGAGCGGCGGAACGTTCAGCGGCGCGGTCAGGTACCTGAAGGAGAAGAAGCCGGATGTGAAGGGAGTGCTTGCCGACCCGTACGGATCGACGATCGGAGGAGGAGAGCATTTCGACTACAACATAGAGGGAATAGGCAATGATTTTATTGCCGATACGATGGACATCACACTTGTGGATAAGGTGATAAAGATAACGGATGACGAGGCTTTCGAGACGTCGAGGGCGCTTGCCAAGCACGAAGGCATCCTCGCGGGCTCGTCGTCAGGTGCGGCTCTGGCGGCGGCACTCAGGCTGGCGGAGGAGATCGATGAGGGCAATATCGTAACGGTATTCCCCGACAGAGGAGACAGATATTTGAGCAAAGGACTCTACGATTAATGGGAATTGTATTTGAACTTAAGAATGTCTATAAGACATACAGGAATGACGGTAAGGAATTCACCGCCTTGAAAGACGTAAGTCTCAAGGTCAACGAAGGTGAGATATTCGGCATTATCGGAATGAGCGGCGCGGGCAAGTCAACGCTGGTACGTACGCTCAACCGCCTTGAGGAAGTGTCGGGTGGCAGCGTCAGCTTTTACGGTGAGGATCTGGCATTACTGAAGCCGGGGGAGCTACGCAAGGTCAGACACTCGATATCCATGATCTTCCAGGGATTCAATCTCCTCAATCAGAGGACCGTCATTCAGAATGTCGAGCAGTCGCTGCGCATCATAGGTGTGCCGCGCGGAGAGCGCAGAGCGAAAGCGAGGGAAATGCTTGAGATTGTGGGCCTCTCCGATAAGGAGAGCGAATACCCGGCACGCCTGTCCGGAGGTCAAAAGCAGAGAGTGGCAATTGCAAGGGCACTGGCGACAGACCCGAAGGTACTCCTGTGCGATGAGGCGACAAGCGCTCTGGACCCCAAGATCACGGGTGAGATATTAGACCTTCTCAAGAAGATCAATCAGGAGAGACAACTTACAATCATCATCATTACCCACGAGATGGCGGTGGTCGAGAAGATATGCGACCGCGTGGCGATAATAGACGACGGCACGCTGGCCGAGGAGGGTGACGTGAAAGATGTGTTCAGCAACCCTCAGTCCAAGGCGGCGAAGAAGCTTGTGTTCCCGAGCAATCCTTTCGATCCGTCTGAGCCGGACGGCGAGCTGATAAGAATAGTGTTCGACGGGACGCAGTCCAATGTGCCCTTCATCGCAAACCTCGTTGAGAAGACAGGTCTCAAGGTCAACATCCTGAGTGCGAATACGAGGAGCGTCGGTGGCATAGGTTACGGGCAGATGATCCTGGAACTTCCGGGAGACAATAAGGAGAGGGATACGGTAATCAGGTTCTTCCGCGACGGGGGGCTTGCTGTATCGGAGGTGAAGACATAATGAGTGAATTTATAAGAGACGCGATCCTGACGGGTATCTGGGAGACCTTTGTGATGACCTTTTTTGCATCACTGTTCTCTTACATCATCGGAATGCCGCTTGGTGTTCTGCTTTATTCGACATCCAAGGGAAGGCTCATGGAGAACAGAATTGTCAATGCCGTGATCGGAACAATAGTAAATATAACGAGATCGCTTCCGTTCCTCATTCTGCTCGTGCTCCTCATTCCGTTCACGAGAATGCTCGTGGGACAGTCGATCGGCACGACGGCGGCCATAGTTCCGCTGACGATAGGTGCGATCCCGATAGTCGCGAGGATGGTGGAATCATCGCTCAGTGAGGTGCAGCCGGGAATAATCGAGGCGGCAACTTCGATGGGAGCATCACCTATGTATACGATCATCCATTTCGTGATCCCCGAGGCAATGCCTTCACTCCTTCAGGGCGGTGCGATCAATGTGGCAACAGTACTCGGATATTCTGCGATGGCCGGTGTCATCGGCGGCGGAGGTCTCGGCGCGATCGCGCTCCAGTACGGCTATTACCGCTATCAGAGCGATGTGCTCTGGACGACAGTGGCACTCCTGGTGATCATGGTAATGCTCATTCAGGAAATCGGAATCAGGATGTCAAAGAAGCACAGGAAAACATAAGAAAAGCTCAATGCCCCTGTCCCGGAACTCAGTCGCACTTCGCGGGGAGTGGGTGTGTGCAAAACTTCTTGCACGCATGCCCGCTCGTGCTCAAAGCAGTTCCGGGACAGGGCATTGAGCTCTGCGGGCTGCTGATTTGAGTGCGCATTACAGTGACGGAAGTCCGCTCGCAAACAGCTGCGGGCTTCACAGAGTGACGTGAGTAACTTGATCATATTGGTCGACCGGGACTGCATTCAACCGGTCAGTTATATACTTCCCCATAAAATCAAAATTCCTGCCTGATTTTTCAGAGAAATGGGGAAATATAGCTATTATTCCCCATTTTCTATAAAAACAAACACTTTTGTTAAGCAGAATGGGGAAGTTTCCGGAACCACGCCGGCAGGGTAAAAACAGGATTTATGTTAGCTGCAGGCAACTGAACTGACTGCAAGCCGCGTCAGTCTGACCGCAACAGCGAGATCAGCGTTTCCGCAGAAAAACGGCAATCCTTCCGCATAAACTGCGGAAGAAAAGTTCAATTCCTGCGGATTCCGCAATAATCAGTGATCTTTCCGCAATTTCTGCGGAAAAATCTTCAATTCTTGCGGAAACCACATTCTCAGTCCTGCTGTCATCTGTCGTTCAAGCCACCGATCATCAAGCCTGCAGATTACTTTATTCACAGAATCATTCCGTGACAGCTCCACGCCCTGCCCCGGAACTTCTTTGAGCACGAGCGGGTTTCACTGTGGTGGCTTGGACGACTTGGTTGACCTGATCGGCACGGACTGCTTGTTATCTCCTGCTCACTCACATCTATCAATAACATTTCCGAAGAAAAAAGGCATTCCTTCCTTCAGAACTCATCTCTGTCATACTGAATCATGGAATTCCGGGCATCTGGTATGACGCCGGAGCTGCCAATCATTTACTTCGTCATACCATATTGTCGTTTTTGACGTTTTTAGTATGACAAAACCGCCTTCAGAATTCATCTCTGTCATACTGAATCATGGAATTCCGGCCTTTTGGTATGACGCCGGAGTTTCCAACCGGACCATCAAGCACCGCAACGATCAGTCATGTAAACGTCAATCCCGAATTCTATGATAAACCGGTAACCGGCACCGCCGGCGTGAGCAACGCAGGCAGCATCAGCCTGACTGCAACGGCGGGATCATCATTTTCGAAGAAAAAAGGCATTCCTTCCGAAATATCTTCGGAAAAAGAACCTAAAAACTTGCGGATACCGGCCAAACAACACTCCATAAAGCCCCGTATTTACTGCATTTCAAAAAAATCTAAATAAAATCTACAAAACCTATTGACATCATAGGTTATTGGTAGTAAAGTATCACCATCACAGCGAAAGGAGACGTGAGAAGATGTTTATCATGTGTTGTCGAATGTTGTACTCCCGGGCACGCGATATGGCCTTGGCTGACGGACTGATGTCCTCACGCCTCGATAAAGAACGATGTTGAAGCTTGAACAGCAAAACAAAGATTGCCATGTGCCCGGGAGTAAAATAGCCCGGGCACTTTTTGTGCCAACAGCAAAACTCAAATATAAAAACAAAGACTAAGGAGAACAAAAAAATGAAAAATAAGATTGTTAAAAGGATTATCGCATCAGTACTTACATTGTCACTCGCAGCATCTGTTGCAGCTTGCTCAAAGGCAAATGCAGAGCAGGGCGGATCGAACGTAAAGATCAAGGTGGGCGCTAATATCACACCTCACTCAGAGATACTTGAGCAGGCAAAGCCGCTCCTCGAGGCGAAGGGAATCACGCTTGAGATCGTTAAGCTTGAAGATTCTGTTACACCTAACACCGGCGTTATTGAGGGAAGCCTCGATGCAAACTACTTCCAGCACGTTCCTTACCTCGAGCAGTTCAACAAAGAGAACGGATCAGACCTCGTGTCGATCGGTGCAGTACACTATGAACCATTCGGAATCTACGCAGGCCGCGTAAAGGATCTCAGCCAGCTCCCTGACGGTGCAGTCGTTGCAGTTCCCAACAACGTAACAAACGAAGCAAGAGCACTCCTCCTTCTGCAGCAGGAGAACATCCTGACACTTAAGGAAGATGCAGGCATCAATGCCACAGTAGAAGATATCGTAAGCAACCCCAAGAACATTCAGTTCAAGGAACTCGCACCCGAGCAGCTCGTTGCATCTCTTCCTGACGTAGACATCGCTGTTATCAACGGCAACTACGCTATCGAGGGCGGTCTGCACGTCAATCAGGCACTTGCAGTAGAGGCTAATGACGGACTTGCAGCACAGACATACGGCAACATCATTGCTACATCGGCAGCTAAGAAGGACGATCCTGCTCTGAAGACACTCGTTGAAGTACTCCAGGGACCTGAGATCTCAGAGTATATCAGCAAGACGTACGGCGGTGCGGTTGTAGCTTTGCACTGAGATAAATAAGGAGATTATGTAAGATGATCGGATTCGAGTACTATAACCCCGCGAAGATCGTTTTCGGTGAGGGTAGCGAGAAGAGTCTCACAAAGCTTCTTGCACAGTATGATGCAAAGTCATTGCTTCTTGTATACAGTGGTGATTTTATCAAGACACTCGGCATCTATGACGTTATTCGTCAGGCTGTTGACGAACTCGGGATCAAGTTCTCGGAGAGCGGAGATGTGGTACCGAATCCGGGCATCGAACTTGTCAGAAAGCTCGTTGCCCGGGGCAAGCAGGACGGAGTCGATTTTGTCCTCGCCGTAGGCGGCGGAAGCTCGATCGACACGGCCAAGGCGGTGGCTATAGGGATCCCTTATGACGGCGATGTGTGGGACTTTTTCGATAAGGGCGCGGTGCCTGAGAAGGTGCTGAACATCGGAGTCATCGCGACGACGGCGTCCAGCGGCTCGGAGACCTCCAATGCGGCGATACTGTCGTACGGGGAGTGGAAGAAGGGCTTCGAAGACGACAGGATCATACCTAAGTTCGCAATCATGAATCCCAGGTACACGGTCAACCTCCCTGCGTACCAGACATATGTCGGGATCGCGGATGTGCTGTCGCATCTCCTCGAAAGGTACTTCTCCGACGTGAAGAATTCCGATACGACGGACTACCTCATCGAGGGGGCAATAAGGGCACTTATCGTGAATGCACAGAGACTGATCGATGATCCCGGCAACATCAACGCAAGGGCGGAGATACAGTGGCTTGCGAGCGTGGCTCACAACAATTTCCTCGATGCCGGAAGGATCGCAGACTGGGGATCGCACAGGATCGAGCACGAGCTGTCGGCACAATATAACATTACACACGGCGAAGGAATGGCAGTAGTTCTTGTGGCATGGACCAGGTATATGGCAGATGTCAAGCCGTGGAGGCCGGCACTCCTGGCAAGCAGGGTATATGGCGCTGACCCGTATGATTTCGATGAGAGGGAGAGGGCGCTGATACTGTCGGAGGAGCTGAGAAGATTCTTCAGGAAGCTTGGCCTTAAGACAACTCTGTCCGAACTCGGCATAGACGGCAAAGACTTCGCGGTGATGGCCGACAGGGCAACAGGCGGCGGCACGGTAGGACACTATGTGCCTCTGGATTCACAAAAGATAATTGATATTATGAATATCGCTTTATAACAACAGTAAAGGAGTAATTACAATGGCTAGGATCAAATTGGTAGAACAGAATGAAGCAACGGGCGCAGAGAAGGAGCGCTATGACGAACTCGCCGGGCGAAATGCGGTCACCAACATGAAGAAGGGTCTTCTCAACGATGCTGCAACATACGATGCCTACATGGCATGGTACACGTCCTGGAAGAGGCTCGTGGAGGTTATCGGTGAGAAGGACGCGATCCTCTACGCACACAAGATCTCAACGACCAACTCATGCCAGCTCTGCTCATTGTTCTTCATCAGCGACGTTAAGGGTTTGGGTCTCGATCCCGCTAATCTGGTCTATGATGAGAAGGAGACGCTGCTCGCTTCCCTGGCCGAGTCTATTGTCAAGGATCCGACTTCCGTAAGCGATGAGCTTTTCGGGAAGCTCCGCAAGTTCTTCAACGATCAGGAGCTCGTCGTTATCGTGGGTTTTGCAGGTCAGATGATCGCCACGAACAACTTCAACTCAGTGTTCAAGATCGATGTGGACAAGCGTCTTCTGCCCCTCGTTCAGGAATTCAAGCCCGCCACATGGCGCGCTGATATCAAGAAGTAATCTCCCATGAGAACCCTTCTTGCATTCGGAGATTCAAACACCTGGGGACTTGTCCCGCACCCGGGATCACGCGAGCGCTTCCCCTGGGACAAGAGATGGACGGGAATACTCCAGTCGAAGCTCCCGGATCTCCGGGTGATCGAAGAAGGCCTTTGCGGAAGAACCACTGTTTTTGAGGATGAGTTAAGACCGGGAAGGAGGGCGCTTACCTCTCTTCCCGTAATCCTCGACAGCCAGTCGCCTCTGGACTACGCCATCATCATGCTCGGCACCAACGACTGCAAGTCCGTGTACGGTGTATCAGCCCATACGATCGGCAAAGGAATAGAATTGTGCCTCAATGAGCTGGAGTCATACCTGGAGCCCTCCCGCATCCTTCTGGTATCTCCGCTTCATCTCGGCGAGAATGTCTGGCGACCCGGGAAAGACCCCGAATTCGGCAAACATTCCGTCGAAGTCAGCAGGGAGCTGAAGGATATCTACAGCAATATCGCGGCAAGAAGAGGCAACATCTTCCTGGCAGCATCTGACTATGTGACTCCCAGCAGTATCGATGACGAGCACATGGACGATAAGGGGCATCTGCTCTTTGCACAGGCTGTTTACGGTAAGCTCCGCGAAATATGGTTGTAAGTTACAACGCGACATGAGTTATATCGTCTCTTTGTTTGTAGTATAATTCACAAATACAAATTAAGGGAGGAAGTAAATATGAAGAGGTTTTTTGTCAGATCTGTTTCCGCCGCTCTCACGCTGAGCGTCATGGTTACAGGTCTTTCTTCTTGCGCCCAAAAGGACAGTACGGCTACCGGCTCATCTGCCTCAAGCGAGGTCACCGCACAGAGTTCTGATGTGTCTGCGGAGACATCGGAATCCACCGGTTCCTCAGAGACATCCGATTCCGGAGCTGATACCCCCGTATCTTATACGATCGATAATATCCGCCAGTACGTGGTAGGCGTTGACGAGCCTGTTGCCATGGAGGACGGTTCATCCAAGGTTATCATTAATTTCGATAATGCGGCAACGACTCCCGCCTTGAAGCCCGTTATGGACGAGGTTAATTCAAAGCTCGAGACATACGGCTCCATCGGCCGCGGTTATTCCGTTAAATCAAACATCTCCACCGAGATCTACGACAACACCAGAGAGAAGGTCCTCAGCTTCGTAAACGCCGATCCCGAGAAATACACATGTGTATACGTTAACAACACGACAGACGGTCTGAACAAGCTGGCATCGGCACTCGTAGGGAACAAGAATGATGTCGTGCTTGCAACACGTATGGAGCATCACGCGAACGACCTGTCATGGCGTGAGCGCTGCAAGGTGATCTATGCAGAGGTAGATGACCAGGGCCGCGTCAAGTATGACGAGCTCGAGAAGATGCTATCAGAGAACAAGGTAAAATATGTCGCAGTTACTGCCGCATCCAACGTAACGGGTTATGTGACTGACGTTCACCGCGTTGCCAGGATGGCGCACGAGCACGGTGCCCTTATCATTGTTGACGGCGCCCAGATCGTTGCACACAGATCATTCTCCATGCTGGGCAGCACACCCGAGGAGAACATCGATTTCCTCGTATTCTCCGCGCACAAGATGTATTCACCTTACGGCGGCGGCGCCATCGTAGGCCTCAGCGATGTGCTCAACGAACACATGCCCACATTCTACGGCGGCGGAATAGTCGATATCGTGTCTGACTATAATGTTACATACAAAGAAGCACCTGAGCTGTATGAAGCAGGCTCGCCCAATTACCCCGGCGTAGTCGGCCTCGGCAAGGCCATCGACATCCTCAAGGAAGTCGGCTTCGATTCCATCCAGTCCCACGAGCAGGTCCTCGTCAAGAGACTCATCGACGGACTGTCCAAGATGGATAACGTCATCATTTATGGTGACACAAGCGATCTCAGCGACAGAGTTGGCGTCGTTACATTCAATTTCTCTGATGCAAACACATCTCTGCTCGCCACGAAGCTCAGCAAAATGGGTTCTGCTACAAGAAGAGGCGCTTTCTGTGCGCATCCATACGTCTGGAGACTGATGGGCATCCCCGATAATGAGACAGAAGGCTTTATCGGCTGCGACAGCTCGAAAACTCCCGGAATGATCCGCGCAAGCTTCGGTATCTACAATACTGAGGCGGAAGTTGACGAGTTCCTGAAGATGGTCGATCAGGCGCACAAGGAAGTAATTGAAGAAGTATCTCAAAACATAGTGCTGCAGGATATACCGGCGGGATACTGAGAAGCTCAAAGCTCCTGTCCCGGAACTCAGTCGCACTTCGCGGGGATAAGTGTGTGCAATACTTTTTGCATGCATCTCCGCTCGTGCTCAAAGGAGTTCCGGGACAGGGCATTTCGCTTGCGTGAGTGGATGGAGTGGCCGGCATACCTGCGGAAGTCCGCTCGCAAGCAACCGCGGGCTTTCGAGGTTGGTGACTGGAGTAGCCGGGACGACCGGCAGCTTTGAACGACAGATGACAACACTGAACAATCTGGCCTGTTACACTGAAATCCGTTCAGTGCAACAGGCTGTTTTGTTCAGTGCAATTTATAATCGTGCCGGATTAGACAGTAATCTGCCGGTCAGGTCGGTTATCTGTGACTATCAACCACCGCAACGGTAAGATTATTCGGAAAAAATCTTAAATCCTTCGGATTCCGCAAGAATCTCATATTTTCCGAAATAACCCGCAAAAGGAACACCCGGGGTGCCCCCTTTGGGTGTCATTCTGGCCTGATCAGTATAAAATAACCCGCAAAAGGAACACCCGGGGTGCCCCTTTTGGGTGTCATTCCGGCCACACGAGTGATAGCTCAAAGCAGTTCCCGGACATGGATTTTGAGTTGCTTTATTCTTCCGGCTTCTTATAGAAATTCCCTGCGAGCTTTTCGGTGCGGACTTCGTTGATGAATGCGTCCGGGTCGCACTCTTTGATCGCCTTGACGACCTGCTTGACGCGGGGTTTATCAATGACGGAATATATCACGTTGCGTTCGCAGTGGCCGTATGAGCCTTCGCCTTCAAGAATGGTGGCTCCGTGCTTGGAGACATCGTAGATGGTGCTGCAGACATCCTTGGGCTTGTTGGTTACTATGAACAGCGTGGACCTCTGGAACTTGCGGTATATCATGCGTATTACCGTGGTGGATACATACTGGAAGATTATGGAATACAGGGCTTTGTCCCAGCCGAAGATGGCGCCCGCCACGGTGAGGAGCAGGACGTTGAAGCCCATAACGTAGCTGAAGGCATCTATGCCTTTCCGGTCGGACAGGAAGATCGCAATGATGTCAGTTCCGCCGAAGGTGGCGCCGGCGAGGAGGCAGATGCTGATGGCAGCGCCGTTGATGATGCCGCCGAAGATGCTGATGAGCAGGATATCCTCGGTGATCAGAATGCCGGGAATAAAATCGGTCATGATGCCCGACACGAGTATCATGACCAGTGAGTAGAATGTGAATTTTCTGCCAACGTATTTGAAGCCGATGAAGATCGGGATGCTGTTGATGATGAGGTTGACCGGCGTGAAAGGAACTTCGAACCCGAACAGCTTGTTAGTGATGTGCTGGATAAGGATCGTCAGACCGTTGGCGCCGCCCGGGTAGAGCTCGGCCGTCCTTACGAAAGACTTGATATTGAATGCCATTATGGCTCCGGCCAGGAAGATGACCGCTATTGTTTTGATATCTTTCTTTGTAAAGGACATTTTGGCCATGCTAATATCCTCCGTGAATACAGATCTCAGATCTCAAATTCGGCCGAAACCAACCGCTTTCCTTACCAATTCGTATTTCTCGGCTGCGATCTTGTTGGAATACTCTCTTCCCGCATCGAGAACGTCATCGACAATGCCTGATTTGATGACTTCGTTGTACTTGTCCTGGAAGGCGACGATCTTGGGGATCACGACTTCGGCAACGCCTTTCTTGAGGTCACCGTAGCCGCCGTCCTTGAACTTGTCGACAGCCTCCTCAATCGTTACTTCGCCGAAGACGGAATACAGAGTCAGCAGATTGGATACGCCGGGCTTGTTCTCCTCATCGTAAGCAACTTTGCCGTCGCTGTCTGTTACCGCACTCATGATCTTCTTCCTGATGACCTTCTCGTCGTCAGCGAGGAAGATGGCGCTCTTTGGGTTGTCCGTTGACTTGCTCATCTTCGCCTCCGGGTTCTGAAGATCTCTGATCTTCGCGCCGACGGTGGGGATGAGGGGCTCGGGAATGACGAACATCTCGCCGTAGCGGTTGTTAAATCTCTCGGCAAGGTTCCTGGCGAGCTCTACGTGCTGTTTCTGGTCGATTCCCGTAGGAACGTACTTGGCATCGTAGAGGAGGATGTCAGCGGCCATGAGGTCGGGGTATGTGACAAGACCCTCAGTGAAAGCCTCGTTCTTGGCTGATTTCATCTTGAACTGGTGCATCCTGGTGAGGTCGCCGTGGGGCGTGTGGCACTCGAGGATCCACGACAGGTTGGCGTGGTACAGGTTCTCTGACTGGATGTAGATGTGCATGTCAGGCAGATTGGGATCAACGCCGCAGGCAATGTACATTGCGACTGCGTTGATTATATTCTTGTGAAGTGCGTCCGGATCCTGCGGTACGGTGATCGCGTGCATGTCCGGTACGAACAGGAATGTCTCGTACTTTTTCTGGTAGTTGGCAACCTGGCTGATGCCGCCGCAGTAATTGCCGATAGTAAGTGAGCCGCTGGGCTGCAGGCCCGTGAGTAGTCTCTCCATATATAAACCCTCGTTAGTGTAATAATGATTTGCACACTATTGTAGCATATTTTTAAGTTATAATCTTTATTATTGCGGGAGGAAACATGATATACATATTCACGGCGCTTTTTTGCGAGGCCGAGCCTCTGATCGATAAATATGACATGAAACCTGACGGCGGATATCCTTTCGGAGGGTTTGTGAGCCCTGACGGGAGGATCAGGATAATATTGACCGGTGTCGGCAAAACAGGCGCGGCAGCGGCGGTATCCTATTCATGTGAGAAGTACGGGATCGGCGCTAATGACTTTGTGATCAATATCGGGACGTCAGCAGGCGGGGCGGCGAGACACGGTGCCTACCTGATCAACAAGGTGACGGACAAGGACACGGGCAGGACGTATTACCCCGACATGCTCTATAACACGGGGCTTCGCGAAAGCGCGGTCACCACATTATCCGGCATCGCGGGACAGGATCTCACATCATCTGATGATGACATGCTATGGGAGATGGAGGCGTCGGGCTTTTGCGATGCCGCGAGGTTATTCATGCCGCCGCACAAAGTTCAGCTCATAAAGGCCGTCTCGGACGGAGGTGCCGAGAACGGCGAAGAACTGACGGAAGAGATCCTGGTGACAACGGTAAGAGACAGTCTGGATGACATTACATCCGCCATTGAAGTATTTATGGGCATAGGGGAGGAAGAACAGCCGGAGATGCCGGATGTTCGGGAATATGCGGAGGATCTCAAGTGCTCGGAGACGATGAGGCAGGACCTTATAAAGCTGTTTGTGTACTGCAGGAACAGCGGACGGGAGCCGGAGAGGATACTGGATGACATGAGGTCGGAGGGGATTATTACCGCCTCTGACAGAAGGTCCGGCAAGGAGGCCTTGAATGAGTTCAAGAGAAGGCTCCTTCAATAAATTCCTTTCTCACGTCTACGTTGAGAGAAGAGCTCTGGATAATCCTCATACCGGGGAGATACTGGCGCGGCTTCCGCGGTCGGAAGTGATACTGATCGACCATTATAAGGATATCTTCAACAGAGGCAGGCAGTCGTATGGCATGCAGAGCAGAGCCAGGGCGCTGATACTTGCCGTGAATGACGGGGAATTGATATATCCCGGGGCGCCGGTGTGCCAGGCTTTCGGGCAGAAGAATTTCTACTATACGGCGAGCAGCATGAACTGCCCGTTCGATTGCGAATACTGCTTTCTCAAGGGGATGTACAGCACGGCGAATATCGTGTGTTTTGTTAATGTTGAGGATTATTTCGCGAAGATCAGAGAGCTTAATGATCCGTATGTGTGCGTGTCCTTCGATACGGATCTGATCGCCATGGACAGCATCACCGGGCAGGCGTCGCTGTGGGTGGAGTTCGCATCGGAGAACCCGGACGTCCTTATCGAGATGAGGACCAAATCGGCACCTGCGGAACTCAGAGCGGTGCCCAACGTGATCTATGCATATACATTGTCACCGGAAGTGATATCGGAGAGGTTCGAACACGGTGCGCCGCCGCTTCGTGCAAGGCTCAGATCAGCCGTAAATGCCATCGACGGCGGCTGCAATGTCAGGATCTGCATCGATCCCATGATATATGTCAGCGGATGGGAGGAGATCTACGGCGGATTTGCGGACAGGCTCGCTTCCGAACTGGATCTGAGCAGGATAAGGGACGTCAGCATCGGGACATTCAGGATATCTGCATCGTATCTGAAGACGATAAGGCGGCAGGAACCGTATTCTGAAGTGTGCTGGTTTCCTTGTGATACGGAGGACGGTTATGCGGTATATCCGCGCACCGTCAGAGACGATATGAGAACCTTTATGAGGCGGAGACTGGAGAGATATATTTCCGGCGGGAAGATATACGAAGACGAACGATAATGACATTTGTCATGCCGAACTTGTGACGCGCCTCACTTGAGACGTCGGGGCCTCAAAGCGATAATATCCTCAGATGATCAAGGATCACGGGAGGATGTTAACATGACACAGATACTCAAGGTTGAAGGACTGGTAAAGAGATATAAGGAGCTTATCGCGCTCGATCATTTCTCCATGAGCGTTAATGAGGGAGAGATCTTCGGTCTGCTCGGACCTAACGGATCAGGCAAATCCACATGCATCAACTGCGTTCTGTCGATTCTCGAGTACGACAAGGGAACGATAACGATCTTCGGCAAGGAGATGAGCCCGAAGGCCTACGACATCAAGGCTAAGATCGGCGTGGTGCCGCAGGAGGTGGCTGTTTATGATTCGCTTACGGTGTATGAGAACATCGATTTTTTCTGCGGCCTGTATATCAAGGACAAAGAGACAAGAAAGAAGTATGTTCAGGAGGCGATCGACTTTGTGGCGCTGAATGATTTTGTGAAGTTCCGTCCCAGGAAGCTGTCAGGCGGTCTCAAGAGAAGGCTCAACATCGCCTGCGGGATCGTGCATAAGCCGAAGCTGATCTTCTTCGATGAGCCTACGGTTGCAGTAGATCCGCAGAGCAGGAACAAGATCCTGGAGGGCATCGAGGAGCTGCGCAGGAACGGTGCGACGATCATTTACACATCACACTACATGGAAGAGGTCGAACAGCTTTGTGACAGAGTGCTCATCATCGACAAGGGCAACACGATAGCGGAGGGCACGATCGACGAGCTCAAGAACATGATCAAGAAGAGCGAGATAATCACGATCGAGGTACCGGGACTTGATGACGGAATAATGGAAGAAATCAGGGAATTTGCTAATGTCTACAATGTTGATTACGACGGCCGTATGCTCAAGGTCGAGGCTGGATCGGGTAAGCACAATGTCATAGATATCGTGAATGCCCTGCAGAATAAGGGATACAAGATGAAGAAGATATTCTCCGAGCAGCCGACACTTAATGACGTATTCCTCGAACTCACGGGCAAGACCCTGAGGGACGAATGAGGAAGTATCACAGGGGGTAAAGATATGTTCAAGTATTATCTTCTCAAGGTATTGCGCAACAAGATGTATCTGTTCTGGTGCCTTGTCTTTCCACTCGGAATCATGACATGCATGAATGTTGCTTTCGGGAATATTTATGAGGTAGAGAATTCGATCGATCCGATAAAGACTGCACTCATCATGGAATCCGACGGCATGTTTGCCAAAGGATTCGGGACTTTAATAGAGCCGTTCGCAGACAAGGATTCGGAGAACTATTTCTTTGATATGATGGAAGTTCCGGGACGGGAGGAAGCGATGTCTCTTCTAAGATCCGGCGACCTGGAGATACTCTTTGTTGCAACTGATGACAACATTGAAGTATTCCTTGACGAAGGTCACTCGACGACAGCCGGAGTGATATCAAAGACGATGGCAGACGCATACAGGAGCAACTACAAACTGATAAGTGATGCATATGCCGTATCTCCTGCCAAGGCGGCTGAGATGACAGCGATGCTTCAGGAATCTGTAGAGTACACCAAGGCTGACATGGGAGCCTTTGCCGATGATCCGAATCCCTACACATGGTACTTCTTCAGCACACTTGTAATGGGGATCTTCTTCACGGCAATGACCGGAGTCAATCTCGTGGCAGACCTCAAGGCAGACGTATCGAGGGAGGCGTCGAGACTCTCCGTATCACCGTCCGGCAAGGGCCGCATGATCTGGTATTCGTTCATAGCAAGGCTCATCCCGGCATGTATGATATCTTCAATACATCTGCTGATCATGCGGTTCGTGTTCAAGATACCGCTCGGCAATAATGTGCCCCGTCTGGTGATGTTTATTATGGTATGCGACATCTTCGCGATCAGCTTCGGCGTCATCTGCGGACTTATCTTCAAAGGCACTCTCGACAAGCGCGAGAACAAGACGACTGCACTGCTCATGATCTCGGTCTTCATCAGCGGAGAGATGATAATGCAGCTGCCCGGGATCATCGAAAGGGTATGTCCCATAATCAACGACATCAACCCTGCAACAGTAATGAATATGGCTTTCTACAGGATGGCAATGTTCAATGATCCGTTCGACTTTTATGTGAACATGATAAAACTGGTAGCCGTGTCGGTAATATTCCTCACAATAGGGACTATGGTATTAAGGAGGGAGAAGTATGCATCTGTATAAGAGTTTTTTCAGACTTCTCAGGCGCAATGCGACGGGAATTGTCATCTACGCATGTATATTTGTGGTAATGCTTGTTCTTCTGTTTTTTGTCGCAAGGATCAATCCCCAGTCAGATACCGAGTTCAGCAGAACAAACCATATCAGCTATATCGACAACGATAATTCTGCCCTGAGCAGAGGACTGATAAAGTATCTGTCGCTCAATAATGAATTGTCTGACTTCTCAGATAAGTCAGAATCATCAATACTCGATATCGTTTTCTTCGGGATCAGCGAGTATCATATGACGATCGACAAGGGATTCGCAGAGGAAATCAACAGCGGGAAAGACAGCAGGATATCATATAAGACGAATTTTGAGATGTCCGGGGTAGTATTCGGAATCAACGGGACAGTCAACAATTACATCAATGCATACAGGGACTTTAAGCTGCTTGGAGCAAGTGATGAGGAAGCGGCAAAGAAGGCAGCTGAGCTCCTCTCTGATGAGACATCCGTTAAGGTTGTTACGGACGACACAAAGCCGAAGGCATCCTCAGACGAGATAGTCGTCTCACAGATAAATCAGTTTTTCTCTTATCTGGCTTTGGGATTCCTGGCACTTGGTGTAGGTCATACGATTATTGCCAACAATGATATCGAAGTCGGCAAAAGGATCGATGCATCACCGGTGACGCGCAGAAAGATCAGTTTTGCAAATACGGCAGGATTAATAACTGCAGGTGTTTTTATCTGGCTGCTGTTCATCGTCATCAACATCGTCTTCGGTGCAAAGACCAAGGTCTTCACGGAGTACTGGTGGGTAATAATGATCAATTCTTTCCTTACAATGCTGGTTTGCTGTGCCATCGCTTCAGTGATCACATCATTCGGCATCAACAGCAATACACTGTCGATGATCACTAATATAGTAAGTCTGTCGATGTCTTTCATCAGCGGCGTATTTGTTCCGCAGTGGCTTCTGGGAGATGGAGTGCTCACGGTGGCAAGGTTCCTGCCCTTCTACTGGTCGGTCTATGCAAACAACATGACGTATGCACCGAGCGGAGTGGCTTTCGATATGCATGAGCTCATGGTATGCTTCGGTATACAGATACTCTATGCGGCAGCGCTGGCACTCGTGGCTGCCTTCATCAAGAACTCCAGATTATCGAGGGTATGATATACTTTACCCATGAGATGGAGACTAACGGATAAGCTGATTATATTTGCGGTCTGCGTACTGCAGATATTCCTGACGGATCTCGGCGAAAGCGCGGATCTTGTAGTGGCATGGATACTCGTTATGGTTATCATCTTATTCGCGACTGAACTTAAGAATGATATTATCCTGGCAACGGGCGCAGCTGTCATCGCATTGGCAGCCGCGCCCTTTATGCCGGGTGTGACAGCTTCTTTCCCCATGGCTGTTTACGGCCTGGCGGCGGCCCGGATGAGTGAGAAGAGATTACCCGATATTGCCTTGAGAGTGATCCTCTGCCTGTGCATGATAGCCGAGGTGTATTATCTGACAAATGACACCATAAAGGTGCTGACATCCGTGCTCATCATGACGATCGCGGGATACCTCGCACTCAGAACCTCCACTGCTGTCCGCAATGAGGCAGTCCTGAGGAGCAAATTTGACGATGCCAGACAGGATTCTCTCGACGCCAGAAGGCTCGGCGAGGAGATAATGAAGAATGCCGATAATGAAATCTATATGGCGCGTCTTAAGGAACGCAACAGGATTGCCAGAGAGATCCACGACAACGTCGGTCACATGATCACCAGGGTCATCGTGCAGATGCAGGCGATTAAGATCATCAACAAAGATGAGAAGGTGGCAAAACAGCTCGATTCTGTAAGTGAGACACTTGACCTGGCAATGACCGGTATACGGAGAAGCGTTCACGAACTCCACGATGATTCCATAGATCTGTCGATCGCAATAAGTGATATCGTAAAGACAATTCCGGATAGTATCGATGTTGATGTGAAGACATCTATCGAATCACCTGCCGATAATAACACAAAGAGCGCCATTCTGGGTATAATCAAAGAGGCAGTGACCAACATTTCAAAATACAGCAAGGGCGACAAAGCCTTGGTCGAAGTGGTGGAGAATAACTCCTTCTGGAGGATTAAGGTCAGGGATAACGGCAGTAATCCCGACAGGGAATATGTCCTTACCGGAGACTACATGGCATCAGGCGGTCTCGGGCTCAAGAACATTGCTTCGAGAGCCGGTGCAGCCGGCGGAAGGGCGACCGTGAGAAGCGGCGCTGACGGATTTGAAGTCATTGCAACACTGCCGAAGAAAGGGGTTCAATAATGATTCGTGTTCTGATCGTGGACGACGACCCGCTGGTATCGGAGTCACTTAAGATAATACTTGATTCGGAGGACGATATAGAAGTTGTAGCGGCACTGTCTTCCGGGGCAGAAGCCGTAGACTGCGCTTCCCGGGAGAAGCCGGATGTTACCGTTATGGACATCAGGATGGACGGCATGAACGGGCTTACTGCAGCAGAGAGGATCCTCGCGAATGATCCCGGAGCGAAGATAATATTCCTGACGACTTTCCTCGATGATGAATATATCAACAGAGCACTTAAGTTAGGTGCCAGAGGCTATATCATCAAGCAGGATGCGGCAGCTCTGGCAACGGGTGTCAGAGCTGTGAATGACGGGCAGAGCGTATTCGGAGGCAAGATAGTCGACAGGCTTCCCGATCTGCTCAACCGCAAGGAGAAATTCGACTATGAGGAGTTCGGAATAACGGATAAGGAGAGGCAGCTTATCGAACTTGTGGCTGACGGCCTGTCCAATAAGGAGATAGCGGAGAAGATGTTCCTGAGTGACGGCACTGTCAGGAATCTCATGAGTTCCGTTCTGGCAAAGCTCGATCTGAGGGACAGGACTCAGCTGGCGTGCTTTTATTATCAGAAGATCAGAGTGTGAGGAGCTGAGTGGCCGGATCAGCTGCAGCCGGCGCTGTCAGACTGTACACTACCCTAATGTATCCGCAAACCTTCACGGAAAGCCGGTCAGTTCATAGATCTTTTGTGCTACAATTAATCAAGCAACATCACTATTCGGAGGTCATTCTCATGAGTGGTATCACGGCAGTAGTTACGGGCAGTACGAAGGGCATCGGCAAGGCTGTCGCCGACATGCTGGAGAAGAGAGGAATGACGGTCATCAGAGCCGACAGGTCGGTGGCTGATCTCAGGGACATAGACAGCATAACGAGAGCATACAGTGAGATAGCAAAGACCCACAAGCCTGCAATACTTGTCAATGCCGCAGGCTGCGCATACTATGGCCTTCACGAGAATATCACGCCCAAGCAGATCAAGGAGATGTGCGATGTTAATCTCACGTCTCCGCTGATAATAACAAATCTTCTTCTCCCGTCGATCAGGGAGCAGAAGGGATTCATAATCAACATCTCATCGGTATCGGCTGTCAATGTTAATACCCACGGGGCTGCATACGGCGCGACCAAATCAGGTCTCGACAGCTTCGGAAGGTCTCTCTGGGCAGAAGTTCGTAAGCACGGCGTCAGGGTGGTCAACATAAGGCCTGACATGACGAGGACGGAGCTGTACAGGAACGCTGATTTCGAGGCGAGCGGAGATGCGGGTGCAGCACTCGATCCCGATGATGTGGCAAATGCAGTATCGGATGTTCTCGACATGAAGGAGGGGGCAGTCATTACTGAAATGACGATAACGCCCCAGTTCGTAAGGATACAGAAGAAGGGTCAGAAGTGATGCGGATAGACATTAATAACGGATGGTTTTGGGCTCCGTCCGGGGATGTGGAGCCGGTGCCGGTCAGGATACCTCATACGGTCAAGGTTACGCCCTTGAATTATTATGATGCTCACGAATACCAGATGGTGTCTTACTACAAGAGGACGCTGGAGGTGCCGGAGGAGTGGAGAGGCAAGAGGGTATTTGTTACTTTCGATGCGGTCGCACATGAGGCGGAGGTGTCTGTCAACGGGACTTTGGCGGCAACGCACAGGTGCGGATATACGGCGTTTACGGTCGAGCTAACGGAGTATCTCAGGTATGGAGGGGAGAACTTACTGGAAGTTAAATGCGACAGCCGTGAGACACTCAATATCCCGCCGTTCGGTTTTGTCATTGACTACATGACGTACGGCGGCATCTACAGGGAAGTGCATCTTGATGTGAAGGAGAAGGATCATATCAGGGATGTTTTTGTGAGAGCCGGCATGGACAAGCGCGTGAAGATCACGACTGAGGCAGAGGGCGGGGGAGATCTGTCCGTGAGGATAAGGAGCCTTAAGTCGGGGAGGATTGTTTTCGAGGGGAAGTGTGAGGAAGAGGCCGAGATAATCGTAACGGAAGGCAAGCTGTGGACCCTTGAGAAGCCCAGGCTGTATGAGCTGACCGTGACTCTTGCCCGGGACGGCGTGGTGAAGGATGAATATGTTACGAGGTTCGGGTTCAGGACGGCTGAGTTCCGGACGGACGGCTTCTACCTGAACGGCGTGAGGACAAAACTCCGCGGGCTCAACCGCCATCAGAGCTGGCCATATGCGGGATACGCGATGCCGAAGTCTATGCAGAGGCTTGATGCGGACATCCTCCGCAATGAACTTGGCCTTAATGCGGTGAGGACGTCGCATTATCCCCAGTCACATCACTTTATCGACAGGTGTGATGAGCTGGGTCTTCTGGTCTTTACGGAGATCCCGGGCTGGCAGAACATAGGTGATGAGGAATGGAAGGAGCAGGCGGTAGTCAACACCGGCGAGATGGTAAGGCAGTACCGCAACCATCCATCGATAATACTGTGGGGAGTTAGGATCAATGAGTCCGTGGACTGTGACGAGTTGTACAGACTCACGAATAAGACTGCTCACGAACTTGATGATTCGCGCCAGACATCCGGCGTCAGATATCTCAAGAACAGCTCGCTCCTGGAGGATGTCTATGCCTATAACGATTTCAGCCACAGCGGCAAAAATGCCGGGTGCGAGAAGAAGAAGGATGTCACGTCAGATGTCAACAAGCCCTACCTGATAAGCGAGTATAACGGTCATATGTTCCCGACGAAGGCCTTTGACAGTGAACTGCACAGGCAGGAACACGCACTGAGGCACTGCAATGTTCTCGACAGCGTTGCCGGAGAGGATGACATTGCAGGTTCATTCGGCTGGTGCATGTTCGATTACAACACGCATAAGGACTTCGGATCCGGCGACAGGATATGCTATCACGGTGTCATGGATATGTTCAGGAATCCCA
>DFIB01000111.1 GCA_002371375.1 Mageeibacillus sp. UBA3708
ATCACAGCAGGCATGGGCGGCGGTACCGGTACAGGTGCTGCTCCTGTCGTAGCTCAGATCGCAAGAGACCTCGGAATCCTCACAGTTGCAGTTGTTACAACACCGTTTACTTTTGAGGGCGGAAAGAGAGCTGCAAATGCTGAGCGCGGTATCCGTGAGCTTCAGAAATCCGTTGACTCCCTTATCGTTGTCTCCAACGACAAGCTCCTTGACGTAGTAGATGAGAGCACTTCCTTCGAGGAAGCTTTCAATATGGCAGACCAGGTTCTCAAGTTCGGTGTCGCAGGTATCTCCGACCTCGTTGCTATTCCCGGACTCATCAACCTCGACCTTGCAGACGTTACACGTGTCATGAAGGACGCAGGCATCTGCCACATGGGTATCGGCCGCGCTTCCGGCGAGGACCGTGCACAGGTCGCTATCAAGCAGGCTATCAACTCACCTCTGCTTGATACAAACATCGAAGGCGCTACAGGCGTAATCCTCAACTTCACAGGCGGACGCGGAATGAGACTCTCCGAGATCGATGCTGCTTCCTCCATCGTTCGTAACGAGGCATCTCCTGAAGCTGAGATCATCGTCGGTGCAGTCGTTGACGATTCACTTGAGGATGAGCTCATGATCACTGTTATCGCTTCAGGTTTCGATAACACGATCAATGCAAGCGCAGGCCACAGAGCAAGCACATCAGTTCTGTCCAGAGAGAATCCTACGATCATCTCTTCAAGGGCAACAACAAGTTCTTCAAGAACAGAATACATTCCCAGACAGCAGCAGTCCGCACCCGAGCCGGCACCGGCTCCCGTACAGCGTTCAGCTCCTGGCTTCAGATTCGGCGATGATTCAGTAGCTCCTCAGCCGGCACCCGCAGCTCAGCCTGCAGCTCCTGCTCAGCAGATCCCTATGCAGCAGCCTGCACCGGCTCCCGTACAGCAGATCCCTGTACAGCAGCCCCAGCAGCCGGCTCCTGCTCCCGTACAGCCTCAGGCTCCCGTTCAGATGGGCGGCAGACCGCAGGCTAACGTAGCACCTCAGCCTGAAGCTAAGCCTGCTCAGAAGTCTGCTAAGCCTTGGTTTATGTTCGGTAAAGACGGTCAGTAAGAGTAAATGATCTGCATAAAGTGCGGCAAGAATAACGATAAGGTCCTTGATTCAAGACCTACCGAAGACGGTTATTCCATAAGGCGCCGCCGTGAATGCTTAGAATGCGGTTACAGGTTTTCGACCGTAGAGAGGATTGAAGACTTGAATCCCACGGTCGTTAAGAAGAACGGAACGAGAGAACCGTTCATGGCCGAGAAGATCATGGCAAGCCTGAACATAGCGTGCTCCAAGCGCGGAGTATCGCCTCAGGATAAGGAAAAGATCGTAGCTGAGATTGCCGATAAGGTTAATAGCAGATACAACCGCGAGATAACGAGTTCTGAGATCGGTGAATTCATAATGAACCGTCTGAAGAATATGGACAAAGTAGCTTATGTGCGCTTTGCATCCGTATACAAAGACTTTACCGATCCTCAGTCTTTCGCAGATGAGGTTAGCAGGATCTCTGATGAGATTACTGAACCAAGAACGTAAATAAGCCGGCTGATCCGGCAAAAACAAAATAGAAGTTACAGGGGTGATCAAATGGCAGTAAACAAAGTTTTGCTCGTAGACGACGATCCGGGCATTATCGAAGTACTCAAGCTCTATTTTGAGAAGGAAGGCTACCAGGTTTCCACCTGTATGCAGGGCGACAGAGCTGTTGGCGTATTCAATCAGTTCAAACCTGACATCGTTCTTCTTGACCTGATGCTTCCAGGTATGGATGGCAATGACATCTGCCGTGAGATCAGAAAGACTTCTGACACTCCGATCATCATGCTTACTGCACGTACAGATACCCTTGATAAGATCATCGGTCTTGAACTCGGTGCTGATGACTATATTCCTAAGCCGTTTGAGCCTAAGGAAGTCCTCGCAAGAGTCAAGGCTGTCTTAAGACGTACAGAGAAAAGGGACAACGGCGGTGCTTCTTCAGAAGCAGAGTCCGGTAAACCCGATGATATCATTACATATCCCGGCTTCTCGGTTGATAAGATCCGCTATGTCGTTACAGTTGACGGCAATGAGATCTATATGCCTCCGAAGGAGCTTGAACTCCTTTTCTTCCTCGCATCAAATCCCAACCGCGTTTTCACCCGTGAGCAGCTCCTTGAAAACGTTTGGGGATATGACTTCTACGGAGAATCACGTACCGTAGACGTTCATATTAAGAGGATTAGAGAAAAGATCGAGAATCCCGACAGGGAACAGAACTGGTGCATAAAGACTGTTTGGAGCAAGGGTTATAAGTTCGAGACGAGGTAACTCATGGCTCCCAAGTCTGACGGCGGCAGAAAGATCTCGGCCAACTTCGCCGTTTTCATAATCACATTTCTTGTCTTTACCACACTCGTGGTCTTTGCCGTCCTGCTGTTTCTCTCTTATGAGAACATGTATAACAACCTTGTCGTCAAGGTTATTGACGGCACAGATGAGGTAGCACTTAATCTGTCTGCCGACATAACTTCGCTTACGTCCATGCAGTCCGGTGACTTCAGGTACACCATGGACAATGACGGCTCGGATAATTTCAAGAATTCACGTATCATAGACCGCTTTGTTAATTCGGAGATCTACCGGAAAAGCGGTTCCATATATCTGGTCGACGGCGAAGGCCGCATATTGTGCCGCAACTCAAGGGAGCTTGAATCCGTAGACAGCGTTTCGGTCAAGCAGGGCAACGGCGGATATATGTACATATCTGACATGCATCTGCTGGAGATGATCAAGTATGCAGATGAGAACGGCCGCGCAGGCGACAGCAATAAGAATCCCAAGAGCATAACATCTGTCAGCTGCATGAAGATAAAGGGAACACCTTATTTCTGCATAGTCAACAACAGCGAAACGACAGGTGCCACGGTTACCGAGTATCTCAATGTCATCTTCATTCCCGCGATGATCGCCATGATCATTTCGATCATTCTCTACGCGGTATTCGTTTACCTCAGCCTTATGCCGATCAAGGATATCTCAAGGGCTATTGCGAGCGTTGCCGAAGGCGATTTCTCAGTCAGGGTAAGTCCGAGGTTCTCGGAACCTGAGGATTTTTCAAACTTCTCGGTTTCGTCAGAGTTTACCGAGATGGGAATGACGGTCAACAACATGATCGAATCCCTCGAAAATGCCGAGCGTGACAGGGAGATGTTCATCTCATCGATTGCGCATGACATCAGGACACCGCTTACTTCGATCAACGGCTTCGTAACCGCCATGACTGACGGAACGATCCCGCCCGAAAAGCACGATCATTATCTTAACCTCATCAAGCAGCAGTCCGACAGGATCAGAACCCTTGTAACGCAGATGACTGAAGCATCTTCGCTGTCTCATGTTGATCCGAAGATGATGGATGAATTCAACATCAGCGACATGATCAACGATATCGTTGACAACCTCGAAGCACAGCTTTCGAACAAGGATATTACCATCATCAAGTCTCTTGATCCGGGCCCCGGCATTACCGCTTATGGTGAGGCACAGCAGCTTTGCAGGGTCATTATCAACATCATCACAAATGCCATTAAATTCACGCCGCAGGGCGGTTCTATAAAAGTAACGACGACATCTGAGCCCAGAAACAAGAGGATCATGATCCAGGTTGAGGATTCCGGTGC
>DFIB01000107.1 GCA_002371375.1 Mageeibacillus sp. UBA3708
GCTTTGCGGTGCAGCTCATGAACGGAGTCAGAAGTATGGTCATCCTCCTGTCCCTTTCGCTGGGAAGCGTCCTTGTGGCCATAACTGCCGGAACAGTGCATCCGAAGCCTATCAGCATAGGAACAATGCTTCTGCCCGACAGTCCGATCTTACGAAGAAGCCTGTCCATGACAAAAGCGATACGCGCTGCATATCCCGTATCTTCAAGTATGGACAGGAAGAAAAACAGTGTGATTATGATCGGCAGAAAGCTGAGTACGCTTCCGACACCTGAGAAAATACCTTCAATGACAAGACCGTGAATGAATGAATTGGCATGTGCATTCGTCAGTGCCGTGTCGGTCAACACAGTCAGCTTGTTGACTCCAAGCTCGATAACATCCTGAAAGAATTTGCCTATCACGTTAAACGTCAGGAGAAATATACATGCCATTATCAGGATGAATGCGGGAATACCGGTGTATTTGCCGGTAAGGATCTTATCAAGACTCTCACTGCGCCTGCGCTCTTTGCTGAGTTTGGGCTTGCGGAATGTCTGCGAACAGACTTTCCTTATAAAAGCAAAACGCATCTCGGCAATTGCCGCCGTTCTGTCAAGTCCGCGCTCAGTCTCCATCTGCATGATCATATGTTCAACAGTTTGGAGCTCGTTATCATCAAGACCGAGTCTGTCTGATATGAGCTTGTCACCTTCGATGGTCTTATTGATCGCGAATAACACGGGAATATTATTCTTTTTGGCATGATCCTCGATGAAATAAGTAAGAGAATGGATACATCTATGGACAGCTCCTCCATGGTCGTTCTCATCACAGAAATCCTGTCTTCCTGGCTTCTCCTGATACTTTGCAATGTGTATCGCGTGATCTATCAGCTCCTGGATACCCTGGTTCTTTGCAGCTGAAATCGGGACAACCGGAACGCCGAGCTGAGCCTCAAGCGTGTTGACGTCAACGCTTCCGCCATTTGATCTGAGCTCGTCCATCATGTTGAGCGCTACGACCATGGGTATATCCATCTCCAGAAGCTGCAAGGTGAGATATAGATTGCGTTCGATGTTGGTTGCATCTACGATATTGATTATCGCTTTGGGCTTCTCATTGAGAACAAAGTCTCTGGATACAACCTCTTCATTGCTGTACGGAGACATGGAATATATGCCCGGCAGGTCAGTTACAAGCGTATCGGGATGTCCGGTGATAACACCGTCTTTGCGGTCAACAGTTACACCGGGGAAATTACCCACTCTCTGATTTGAACCCGTCAAAGCATTAAACAAGGTGGTCTTTCCGCAATTCTGATTACCCACCAGCGCGAAAGTAAGCTTAGTTCCGGCGGGAAGCGGATTACCGGAACCTTTGGGATGGAACCTTCCTCCCTCACCAAGACCCGGGTGTTCGGTCTTTGCAAATTCAGTCTGAACACCTTGTTCATGATGCTCGGACGATTCAACCGGCTCGACAATAATACGTTCTGCTTCAGACAATCTCAGGGTTAATTCGTAATCATAAAGCCTGACCTCTACGGGATCACCCATCGGGGCATATTTGACTACAGATATATAAGCATCCGGGATTACTCCCATGTCAAGGAGATGCTGTCTTAACGCACCCTCCCCTTCAACGCTCCTGATTACGGCCCTCTGCCCTGTCTTAAGTTCTCTGAGATTCATACGTTCACCACAGCTTCAGAGTACCGGTAAGTTCGGACAGACGGATCTGATTATCTTCGCAATACTGTTCGAGATCTTTTGTTATATCGACAGGACACGAAGGATGGATAAGGCTTGCGGTTCCTATCTCAACGGCAGATGCACCCGCGATCATAAATTCGATCACATCTTTATAGTTCATAATACCGCCGCAGCCGATAACGGGTATATCAAGAACCTGAGAACATTCGGCAACCATCCTTACAGCCACGGGTTTGATGGCAGGACCGGAATAACCGCCCGTATTGTTGTGAAGTACAGGGCGTCTCGTTCTGATGTCGATAACCATACCGAGTAATGTATTGATAAGAACAACAGCATCCGCTCCTGCACTTTGCGCAGCAAGGGCCATGGTCTTGATATCAGTTACATTAGGAGTTAATTTGATCCATAATGGCAAATCAGTCCTCTGTCTCATGGCGGATACGATCTCGCGGATCTGTGCAGGATCAGTACCTATGCTCATGCATCCTGCCTTAACGTTCGGACATGACAGATTGATCTCAAGTGCATCGATCTTATCCTTGTGGGGATCGAGCTTGTCGATCATAGCCATATAATCATCAAAAGAATGACCGGCAACATTTACGATCACACATGTGTTGAGTGATCTCATATAGTCAAGATCGTGCTCGAGGAAATAATCCACACCGGGATTCTGAAGCCCGACTGAATTGAGCATTCCGGAAGCTGTCTCTGCAACACGGACTCCTTCGTTGCCTAATCTGGGCTTTATCGTCAATCCCTTTGATGACAGTCCGCCGAGTATTGACAGATCATAATATTCAGCTAATTCATGCCCGAAATTACATGTTCCCGAAGCGAGGATCAAAGGACTCTTAAGCTCAACATTACCGGCTTTTACAGATAATCTGCTCACAGGATCACCTCCTCAAAATCGAAAACAGGACCATCCTTGCAGCACCTGACGTGATTAAAAGGAATGCCTTCCTCCTCAGCCTTTACCTTGCATACGCAGACAAGGCATATTCCGATACCGCAGGCCATCCGCTGTTCCATTGATATATAACAGCGCAGTCCCCGGTCCTTTGCCCAGTTACCAACAGCCTTCATCATAGGAATAGGACCGACACAGCATACGACAGTATTTTCATCCGGGGACAGTGTATCCAAGCCTGCAATGCAGGTGCCTTTGATACCGTAATCCCCGGAATCAGTTGTAACGATATAATCATCACACGTAAGACACACCTGCGACTTGTCTCTGAAGCCCTGTACCATGGTAACTTTCTTCCCGGAATCTCTGAGTGTCTCATACGCGAAGTTAACAGGGAAAACTCCTGTTCCGCCGCTGACAAGTATGAACGAATCAGACACTCCGAGATCAAAGCCGTTTCCCAAGGGTCCGAGTACGTTTATGGTGCTTCCCTCTTCGATAGAAGCAAGCTCCTTTGTACCTTCACCGACGATCTTAATGCCGATGCAGAATGTACCGTTAACCTTGTCAACGCTTGCAATTCCGAAAGGTCTCTTAAGGAATCCGGAACAGGATACATTAACAAACTGTCCGGGGATTGCCCTGCCGGCAATATCAGCACAGCCGATAGTAAGATATGCTGTATCGGATGTAAGCATCACGCGCTTTAAGACTTTACAAGTGTATTCCTGATTCATACGTATTTACGGTCCTTTAATGCATTGTTGAGTTTTGTTCTCATGTCGATTGCCTCATCACGCGTTGCTTTGGCAAAGTCAGATGGATCAAGATCTTCTCTCTTCTTCCATGCACACATGAGACTTCTTGATGCATTTACGATCGAACCCTTACCGTCAGCCGTAAATGAAGCTACAGCGGCATCCGGGCCTGCTCCCTGTGCACCGTAACCCGGCACAAGAATCAGGTTGTGAGGCATCAGCTTACGCGCTTCAACCGCCTGCTCAGGCCACGTGGCACCAACTACAGCGCCGACTGACGAGA
>DFIB01000188.1 GCA_002371375.1 Mageeibacillus sp. UBA3708
TACAAACCTTGCAAGTCGCTTTAAGGTTCGTCGGCAACTACGCCCCTCAGGACTTTCACCTGAGGTTCGGGACATGCCCGTCATACTAGTGAAAGCGCCGACAATAACGCCGACGCTCTTATCACATATTAATTATTCAGTTTTACAGTCCGCTTACAGTCCAGAATCAGCTATTCTTCTTTGTCTTCCCACTTTTCCAGGACGGCTTCAACCTGGGCAATCAGCTTCTCCTTTTCCGGTATTACATAGGTGTAGGTCGAAGCGAAGATGTTGTTGGAAAGGCCACCCAGAGCGTACTCTGCACTTACATTGTCCTTGTCGGTACAAAGAATGATTCCGATCGGCGGGTTGTCTCCCGGCTCATTCACTTCGGCCGCATAGTAGTTCAGATACATATTGAGCTGACCGACGGCCTCCGGCATCAGCTTCACTGTCTTGAGTTCGATCAGGACATATGCGTGCAACTCCTTGTTATAGAAGACCATGTCCACATAGTAATGCGTATTATTCAGCGTGACGCGCTGCTGCGTTCCTACGAACATGAAACCTCTGCCAAGTTCCAACATGAAATCTTCAATCTGTCTGACAAGTGCCTTTTCAAGATCGCTTTCCAGAACCGGCTTGTTCTCCGGAATACCAAGAAACTCAAAGACATAGGGATCCTTTACGATATCCTCCGGAACTGCCAGTTCTTGACCTTTGGTTGCGAGTTCATAGACCTTCTCTTTATTCGCCTTACCATCCGAGAGCAGTAACCTCTCAAAAAGAGAAGTGGCAATCTGACGTTTCATTTCTCTAACAGACCATCCAGAGCGCTCACATTCTTTCTCATAAAAGCTGCGGCGATCTCTATCAGATATCGACATCAATTCGCAGTAATGTGTCCATGTCAATTTTCCAGTCAGTGACTGGAATTTTGGGTAGTCCAGATAAAACTGCCGCATATTATAAACATTGGACAGAGAGAATCCTTTCCCGAATTCTTTTGTAAGAGCCCGGGATAACTGCTTCATAGTGTCCTTGCCATATCCAGCACGCTCGTTGCTTCCTTGCTCGTGTTCTACGATAACGCATCCAATATTCCAATATGCTGATAATAATTCACTGTTGACTTGATGGGCGACATTGCTCCTGGCGGTAATCAAAACATCTCTAATTTCAGAGATCAGATCCTGCGGTATTACCATCTCATTATCCATACGAAATCCTTTCATTCCTTTTTCCAGTCACTGACTGGAATTTATTCTTTCTCAGGAACTTCATCCACCAATTCAATAACATCTGTGATCTCACACTGAAGGGCATCACAGATTTTTTCCAATGTCTCCATACTGATACCTTTGTTCTTACCCATATTGGCAATCATATTCGTTGTCAGCCCGGCAGCGATCCTAAGATCCTCTTTTTTCATGTTTTTATTCAGAAGTGTGTGCCATAAGGGCATATAGCTGATGTGTCTCATAGATATCTCCACTTTCCGGAAAGCAAACCTCTTTTCAACGTAACTATCATATCATGAATCTTGCGATTTAACAAGTTCTTCTTGCTAAATTCTGCCGATGGTACTGTGCTTTTTCGCATACTCACTGTCCGCCTTCCTCCTGACTTCGCTGTATGGTGCAATCAGACGGATCGAGACTCGCGATTTCTGGATGATATAAGACAAGCTTCCCAATTCTTCGTTACTCCGCTTGCGCTGAAATAAGCAACTAATGTCTTACTCATCACCAATACCTCCTATGCTGTAAATATCATCCATTCTGATCCTGTCTCCGTCAGCGAAGACAAGCTCTTTATTATATCCGTCGACTGTCTTCAGCCTGCCCTTCTTCTCGGCATACTCCCCGCCTTCCTTGAGCTTATCGGGAACGAAATAAACAACTGTCACCTGAGGGTGTTCATCCGCCATTGCGGAAAGCCTGGCGATCATGGCGCCAAGTTCCGCGGCCTCATCCTCCGACAGTTCCCTTTTACTGTCCGTAAGTCTCTCAGTCTCGGCAACAGCCTGATCATATCCGACAAGCGCGGCGAAAGGAGAGAACTGCGCAGCCCTGTCGCTTATCGGCATAGGCGGCAGATCATCATATTGAGGCCTCGTCAGGTGTATCATATCGTCGTATCTGCTCATGCCTTATGCCCGCCTATCTGTTTGTTCCTGTCGATTGCCGTTCCGCCCTTGTTAAGGTTCTTTGCCTTGATCACCGAATTCTTGCCGAACCTGCGCTTGATATCAAGCATCGCTTCCTGGAGAGCACGCTCTTTCGAGTTGTCCTCCTGCGGCTTCTCCTCATCGAAAAGGCTTATCTGCTCATATCTCTCGCTCGAGGGTATATCATTCTCACTGAGAACATTACATGCCGCAATGGTGATCCTTCTCACGAGCAGATTCTTGTTAACAATGCTCTCAAATAATTCAACCGTTGCTTCGTTGATCTTTCTTGAAGATGATGTATGTTTCCCCAGATTTGCAGTCCCGTGGGCATGTTTCGGCACCTGCCTGCCATAATAATCTGACGTTACCTCTCCTTTATATGAACCGTCCGCCAGACTCTCCTGATCGTAATTGATGGTGAGCACTATCTGATCGGTAACAAGCCCCTTGTCCACGAGGTCGAGAGACAAAACATCTGCCATTTCCCATGCGATGAGCTTAGCTGTCTCATAATCTGTAGGCTCCTGCAGGACCTGCCCCGAGGACAGGCTGTTGTTATCCGGATTATATGACTTGACATCTGCCACTGTAGTCGGCTCTATTCCCCAGGCATGGTCGATAAGGAGCTCGGCGTTCTTACCAAAAACCTTGTACAACTGACCGATGCTCCGGCGGTCCAGCGAACATCTCGCAATATCTCCCATAGTGAATATGCCTATTCTCTCGAGGCGTGCGGCGGTACCTCTCCCCACTCTCCAGAAGTCGGTTACCGGCCTGTGATCCCACAGTTCCCTCTTATATTTCTCCTCATCCAGTTCGGCGATCCTCACGCCGTCCTGATCTGCCGGAATATGCTTGGCTACTATATCCATCGCCACCTTGCACAGATACATGTTCGTACCGATCCCCGCCGTAGCCGTTATGCCCGTGGCCTTGAGGACATCCCGTATCATCCTGCGCGCCAGATCATGGGCACTTACCTTGTAGAGCTTGAGATACTCCGTCGCATCAATGAACACTTCATCCACGGAGTACGCGAAAATATCCTCCGGCGCAATATACTTCAGATATATCCCGTATATCTCGGCACTGACTCTCATGTATTCCGCCATCCGCGGTACTGCGACCACATAATCGACCGCCAGTGCCGGATCAGACACCAGCTCCGAATAGAGATAGCTCTTCCCCGTCAGCTGCTTCCCGGGAGCTGATCTTCTTCTCTCATTATTGACCTGTTCCACCCGCTGTACAACTTCAAAGAGCCTGGCTCTGCCTGATATCCCGTAGCTCTTGAGCGATGGTGATACGGCAAGGCAGATGGTCTTGTCGGTGCGGCTCTTATCGGCAACCACAAGGTTCGTATTGAGCGGATCAAGACCTCTGCCGGCGCACTCCACACTGGCATAGAATGATTTGAGATCTATCGCTATGTATACTCTGTCTGTCATATCAGGATTGTAATATAAACCGCCGGCTCACTTCAACATCTTGCGGTATTTTGAAGGGGGCGCATTCTTGTATTCCGCGAATACCCTGTTGAAGCTCGGAATACTCTTAAACCCCGACAGCATTGCTATCTCCGTCAGCGACAGGCTGTCTTCGGTAAGAAGCGATACCGCCTTCTCCACCCTGATCGCATTGAGCCATTTGCTGTAGTTCAGCCCCGTTACATCCTTGAACGCACGGGAGAAATAATCCTTGTTAAGTCCGGCTCTCTCCGCCATGGCTGTTTGCGACAGGTCGTCTGCAGTCAGATTATTCTTAATGTAATCCATAACAGATATGATGTTATTGAGCGTACTGTCAGACACCGTCTTGCCGCCGTCATTTGATATATCCGCATCGAGCTCCCTGTTATGATTATCAAGGACTGTCATAAACTCACACAGAAGGGAAGCGCACTTCATCTCCCTGTTGTTTTTTGCCGTGCTCCATACGCGGTATATCTTCTCAATTATTGATTTAAGTTCTGCGGCGAGCGCCGGATGGGAATTGATGCAGATGATATGCAGATCATGATAGTGGTTAACTATCCTCTTGAAGTCAAATAGAGAGTCGGCGAAAGCGTTGCTGTATTGTATTACAACAGAATCCCTGCGGTTCGCATCAACGATCTCATGAGTCTCCATCGGCCAGATCAGAACTATGTCCCCCTCTGCAAGAGAATACAGGGAATCGTCGATCCTGTATATGTTCTTGCTGCCGCTCCCGACAAGTATTATCTCGCCGTATGCATGCCTGTGAGAAGGAAATTCCCTCCCGTCCGAACCTGCGGCAACATTGATCGCCCTCGCATTGTTGAAAGAGAAATACTCATATCCCGCGCTGTCCAAGACTCTGACCTCCGATGTCAAAAAATGATAAAAAAATCAATCATATTCTAAGAGGAATAATATCAGTTTTAAGATAATATGTGAATAAGGAGGATACACACCATGAGAAAAGCATTATTCATAGGCGGAACAGGAACCATCAGCACTGCAATCGTAAAGCGTCTGTCAGAAGATCCTCTCTGGGATGTTTATGTTCTCAACAGGGGCAACAGAAAAGAAGTCATTCCGGACAACGTTACGCTGATAAAGGCAGATATCAATGATGAGGAGGATGTCCTCGGCAAGATCGGAGACATGGCTTTCGATGCGGTATGTGAATTCATAGGATTTACCGTTGAGCAGGTTAAGCGCGACTACAGACTCTTTGCCGGTAAGACAAAGCAGTATATCTATATCAGCTCGGCTTCGGCCTACCATAAGCCCTCCGCAGGTTATGTGATCACGGAAGGAACGACGCTTGCCAACCCTCACTGGCAGTATTCGCGCGACAAGATCGCCTGTGAGGAGTTCCTGATGAAGAAGTACAGAGAAGAAGGATTCCCCGTGACCATCGTCCGTCCGAGCCACACTTACGACGAACGTCATGTACCTCTCGGAGTCCATGGTAAGAAAGGCTTCTGGCAGGTCATCAAGAGGATCATTGACGGCAAGCCCGTCATCATCCAGGGCGACGGATCATCTCTGTGGACCGTAACATGGAATGCTGATTTCGCGGTGGGATATACGGGACTTATGGCAAATCCGCACGCCATCGGCGAGGCATTCCATATCACTTCGGACGAGTCACTTACATGGGATCAGATATATCAGACGATCGCAAGAACACTGGGCAAGGAACTCAAGGTCTATCACGTGTCCTCCGATTTCCTGTCGGCGGCCGGAGATAAGTACGGTTTTGATTTCGAAGGGAGCCTTACGGGTGATAAGTCCGTATCTGTTGTTTTTGACAACAGCAAGCTCAAGAGGGCAGTTCCTCAGATGAGGACATCCGTCAGATTCGACGAGGGCGTTAAGATGTCTTTGGATTATGTATTATCGCATCCCGAATGCCAGGTGGAAGACAAGGAATTCGATGAGTGGTGCGACAGAGTTATAGCAGCGATAGATAAAGCAAAAAGCGAGGTGTAATTATGATCGATCTTAAAGGCAAATGGGTATTGATAACAGGGGCGTCGAGAGGTCTGGGACGTCTGGCAGCGAAGCTCATGGCAGATCAGGGATGCAATCTCATCCTCCAGAGCAGGAGCGTGGAACACACGTCATCACTCGAGGATGAGGTTAAGGCTAGGGGAGTCATGTGTCATTCCGTTGAAGCGGATCTTAATGACATTCCGTCCGTAATGAAGATGCTCGATGATATCGATGCTCTCGGAGTTGATGTGGAAGTCGTGCTCAACAATGCGGGACTTCAGATCGCTTACCGCAAGGAGTTCTGCCAGACTCCGCCCGAGGATTACCTGGTCAGCTTCAACGTAAACACAATAGCTCCTGCGATGATCTGCTATCACTTCCTCCCCCGCATGATCGCGAAGGGATTCGGACGTATCGTCAACACGACCAGCGGCATCGACAAAGAGCCTGAACAGGCAGGATATTCGGCCGCTAAGGCAGCTCTTGATAAGATAACCAAAGACATGGCAAGCAAGCTTGGCGGGACGGGCGTTACTATGAACCTCACCGATCCGGGCTGGTGCAGGACGGACCTCGGCGGACCGAATGCCCCCAATTCACCGGAGAGTGCGATCCCCGGAGTAGTCGTCGGCGCATTTGTAGGAAATGACGTGAACGGTCAGATTTTCCGCGCGCAGGAATTCGCCGGAATGGATCTGGAATCGGCGGTGGCAAAAGCAGAATCAGAAGCCTGATAAGGAGATCACATATGGAAAACTTTACCTTCTATTCACCGACAAAATTCGTTTTCGGCAAGGGGACCGAGAGTGAAGCAGGATCACTCGTTAAAGCCTTTGGAGGCAGCAAAGTCCTCATCCACTACGGTGGCGGCAGCGTTGTCAGATCAGGACTCCTTGACCGGGTTAAGAAGTCGCTGGATGAAGCCGGGGTATCTTACACTGAACTCGGCGGCGTCAAGCCTAATCCGAGAAGCGGCCTCGTATATGAAGGCATCGAAATATGCAGGCAGAACGACATCGACTTTATCCTCGCTGTGGGCGGCGGCAGTGCTATCGACTCTTCCAAGGCTATTGCAGCGGGAACTCTGTATGACGGGGATTTCTGGGACTTCTACTGCGGCAAACCCATAGAGCGCGCCCTTCCCGTCGGAACGGTGCTCACCATCGCCGCAGCAGGAAGCGAAGGGTCCGGAGATTCCGTCATTACAAAAGAAGAGGGAATGTATAAGCGCGGCGCCGGAAGCGAAGCGATCAGGCCGAGATTCAGCATACTTAATCCGGAGCTTACGACCACACTCCCTCCCTACCAGACGGCATGCGGCATCACGGATATCATGGCTCACCTCTATGAGAGATATCTGACAAATTCCAAGGATGTTGAGGTCACCGACAGACTTATAGAAGCGCTCCTCATCACAATGAAGAATGAGGGTCCCAAGGTAATTGCCGATCCCCTCGATTATCAGGCAAGAGCCAACATAATGTGGGCGGGAACAATGGCACATACCAACTCCTGCGGTGTCGGAAGATCCCAGGATTGGAACAGCCACAATATCGAGCATGAGCTGTCGGCTCTATACGACTGCGCACACGGTGCAGGACTCGCAGTAACGATGCCCGTCGTCTTCAAATACGTGATGGATCACGATAAGAAACGCTTTGAGCAGGCCGCTCAGAGGGTATGGGGCGTTGAGACTGCAGAAGAAGGTATCGAAGCTTTCAGGTCGTTCCTGACTTCCATCGGCATGCCGTCAACGCTCGGCGAACTGGGCGGCAGCCGCGAAGACATCCCCACCCTGGTAAAGAATCTCTGCTACGGCGACGGAAGAGACGGTACGATATCAGGATTTGTCACTCTTAACGAGGATGACTGCACCAGAATATATCAGATGATGCTGTGATCATAAGGAGGGACTTATCCCGGGAATGACCGGTATCCCCGGGATGCAGCCTGTTCCTCTTTTGCCTCAGGTAAAGCAGATTGTTCGCGCACTGTTACTGTGACACTGATATCAGCAAGTTCGCCGTCTCTATATACAGTAAGTGTCATACTGTCTCCTTCGTTATGGTCAGCCAGGATATTCTTGAATTCAGATACGCTCGTGATATCTTTACCGTCAGCCTTCGTAATGATGTCATTTTCTTCCAGTCCGGCCTTATCTGCGGGACTGTCTGATTCGATCTCTCTAACAACAACACCTTTTATCTGATATCTGTTTCCGAGGTCATACATTGATACTCCGATATAAGGTTTTGTGATCGTGCCGCTCTCCATAATGCTGTTAACTATATTGATCACACTGTTGATCGGGATCGCAAAACCGACGTTATCTACTGATGCCTCAGTGGTACTGCCGCTGCTGCTGTATTTCGCGTTGGTGATTCCGATAACCTCTCCGTGTGAATTGAACAGGGCTCCGCCTGAGTTGCCGGAATTGATGGCACAGTCTGTCTGAATGAGATTCATCGCCACATTATTGATCGTGATCTTACGGTTCAGCGCACTTACCACTCCTGAAGTCAGCGAAAATGTCAGCTCACCCAGAGGGTTACCTATGGCAACTACGTCATCTCCGACATTCATCTGATCGGAATCGCCGAGGACTACGGGAGTCAGCCCGCTTGCTTCAACCTTGAGAACAGCAATGTCATTGCTCTCATCGAAGCCCACGAGTTCGGCTTTATATGATTTGTTATCGTATGTAGTAACAGTGATGTCTTTCCCGTCTTCCACAACATGATAATTCGTGATGATATAACCATCAGCTGTGAGTATAAATCCTGAACCGGAAGCCGCAGCAGTGGTCTTGTAGCCAAAGTAATTCGTAGTAACGGATGTCTTTATTCCGACAGTGGAATTAACATTAGCTTGATAGATCTGGGAAGCAGTCATTACAGCACTTGTGTTAACGTATGATACGTTTACGGCTGTGGTGTCACGCTGTCCCTTAAGGATCTCCGTGTCCTTTGCAGATGAACTCATCAGCACGTTTGTGCTCATATCCGACTGTCCGGCAATGCGGCTGTACATAAACATACTACCCGCACCGAAAACCCCGCCTATAACAGAGCAGCACACTGCAAGCGCAATTACCTTGCCAGCAGATCCTTTGCGGTTCCTTCTCTTCCTGACGACCCTTGCAGGCCTTACAGGCGCTTCGTATCCATAATTTACATCGTATCCATTATTTATCATTGTCATATTACTCCTTTGTTTGGTTGTTGAGACGATTATATGAGCCCAACTTGAAACCAACCTAAAGAAAATGCATTTGACTTATCTTTTTTCAGTTAGTATCATAAATATGTAACAGATCAATTAGTTATTCGCGTTCTGTTGCCGCGGCGCCTTATGGCGGGGTTAATAATGATAAGAACCTTGGAATCTCATCATGAATGACAGATATGCGCATAGCTGCGCAGTATATTGTTGTTTGTGGAAGGAGGTTCTTTTTTTATGTCACACGACAACTATTATGAATACTACGAGAGGCTGGCGAACTGGAGTTTTGACGAGTTCGATATCCACTCAGAGAGTCTGACTGACTGGGATCTTTATGAGATCCTCGGATCGCTGACAGACAAGGATTCGCACATTCTCGACCTGGGAACAGGCGGCGGCGAGAAGCTGCTCGCCTACTATCCTGACTGTGCCGGGATACTTGGAACTGACTACTCCCCGCAGATGATCGCAACTGCAAATGAAAACCTTACCAGGAGCGGCAGAAAGAACATCACCTTCAAGGTAATGGACAACCTTAAGATGGATGTACCGTCAGATTACTTTGATATCGTTGTGGCACGTCACACGATAACCGACCCTGCGCAGATCTATCAGTGTCTTAAGCCGGGCGGACACCTTCTCATCAGAGGTGTTGACAAATACGACAGCTGGGGACTGAAGATGATATTTGGCGGCGGTCAGGGATACAATGATCCTGTGCCTGTGAGCATAACTGACTATGAGAATGTGTTGAATTCCGGCTTTGCAGATGTGGAATTAGTGCCGATCCATGAGCGTGAGTTCTTCAAAGACCGCGAGGTGTTCAAGGCATTTCTTGGCAAGGTTCCGATACTTGAAGGAGAACCTGATGATAAGCTTTTGAACGAGTACATATCCAAAAATACGGTCGGCGGCCGGATACGTCTGCTGAGGAACTACTACGGGATAACCGCAAGAAAATAGGAACCTGTCAAAGGGACGCATCCTATCACTGAGAACCGTCCCTTTGATAGGTTTTACTTATATCCGCATTCTGTCTTTGTCGGGCCGTCTATTCCGGATTCGTAATTTGCACGGAAGGCCATATTGATCTCCCGGATCTCTTTCTTGCCGTCGATGTAATCCTGATACATATCGGCGAGCCCGGCCATACAGCCGTCGCAGGATCCGCTGATATTGCCGATAGATTCTGCGACTATCCTCTCACGCTCTTCTCTTGTCGTATCTTTGATCAGGATTGAATCCATAAATGCATCTCCTTGTAAGCTCATAATTACATAAACAATAGAAATCTATAATATCTTTTGCCTCCTATGTCAATCTTTATTTCTTCGGAGGCAGACCAAAGGCGCGACGTATCGCGTCATCGTTATCCAGTTTCTTCACCTCAATACCGAGCGTGCTAGGACTGATGTTGTCATTGTATTCACTATGGCAGATGTTCGCGGACACCTCTGACAATTATCGGAAAGGTGGTGGAAATACGAGGTAAGTTCTGGTAGACATATTGCCTCCAAAGCCTTGAAAAATAGGGGGCAAGTGTTAAATATAATAAAAGCAGTTGACACTACGTACAATACGTATTACAATTACATTATCAAAGAAGAAAGTAGATACAAATGAAAATATCAGAGATGAAGAAACTCCTCGAGAAGATCGGATGTTACAAGGAAAAGGAAGGCACTAACCACGAGATATGGTACTCACCTAAAACAAAACAGCGGTTTCCAGTCCCGAGGCACAATTCGAAAGAACTGCCAACAGGAACAGAGAAAATCATAAGAAAGCAAGCAGGTCTTAAATAATCCCCCGGCTTCTTCTCTCTTATATCAATGCACATCAACATGCCAAGAGGCAACTCAAAGAAAGGAAGAATGAAAATGAACAGAAAAAAATCACCTATTTATGTGTATCCTGCTATCTTTACACCAGAAGACAACGGCGCCTTTTCTATAAGGTTTCCGGATATCGAGAACTGCTTTACATGCGGTGATGATATCGAGGACGGTATGATGATGGCACAGGATGCCCTCGCACTTATGGTATACACAAACTACGAAGAAACAGGCGAACCTGCTCCTGTAAGTACTCCTATTAAGGATCTGAAACTCAAAAAGGGTGAGTTTGCTACTTATATTGTGTGCAATACTACAGAGTGCAGAAGGAAGTTCGGAACAAAGGCTGTAAAGAAAACACTTACTATACCTGAATGGCTCAATGACGCAGCAGTTAAAGAAAGAATCAACTTCTCACAAGTTCTCCAGGACGCATTGAAAGAAAAGCTGAATGTCGGCTAAAAGACGTCACTCGTCATAGGGACTGAGCGACAGCATTCAGGGCAGCATGTGACAAAGCCGGAACCAAGCCAACAACGGAGATAAAGAAGTTTATAGCCAAGTTTATTGAGTAGATCAATAAATGAAGAAGATCATTAACAAATCGAAAACAAATTGATGCAATCGCTTTGATTTACTTGAAGAAACATATAGGCATAGCTACTATAATTGTACAAATTGTATTCGTACATTTTTGACTGTTAAACCAGCCCAAGACGGTAGGCATCCCACCCATAAGTGAGTAGCCGAGTTCTTGGGTTTTATTATATCCGGATGTGTAAGTGATATGAACCTCTATATTAATCGATGGTAGATAATACAGAAATGTAGAGTTCTTCGGAATAATTGTGGGATTACTCATTTTACGAGCAGGTACCGGGGCTCAGGAATAGTTCTCCTGCTACATTCCAAGTAAAGGTTACAGGTAGACACAGTTACCTGGGCAGTTTATCTGTACTCAATAAAGCTAATAGCTCCCGGTACTGTCTGTTTGCAGATTCCCACAAATAATCCGAAGATTCGAATAATTGATAGCAACAGAATTACTACTGTTGTGTGAACCTTGACAATTAAAAAAATCAGAGGTGGGACATCATATGTCTCCACCTCGTCCAAAAGCAGTTGCCTGCTTTTCAATTATGTGGATATTTTACTATTTTGCTCTAAATTGTCAATTAGTTTGTTGAAATATTCATAAACAGCACATATTCTGGTATTAGTTTTGAAATATTCTCTATTTCTTAGACATCTTTGTTTCAAGAAATCTTGAATCTCAGCATATCGATGAATCTTTGAAGCTTCGTTAACCATTTTATCATATACAAATAATAGAGTAGTAAGATTATAAGAAAACTTCTGCCTAAGCTGTTTACTTCTTGTAGTTTTTGATATGGTACTAATGTTTTTTACAAAGTTTGTAATCGTTGAATCCGGTTGCTGCGTATTAGGAAGCTTATGATGTATTTTATTCATAATACAATTACTGTGTGCAGATGCATTTCGTAAATCTCTTACGGTATTCATGAACTTATTATCTGGTATAAGTCTTTTCCCTTGATCTTTTTCATAGAAGGAGACCAAGTGTATCAAGTCACCAAAAGAAATTACTTCCAGCAAAGCATAAATTGGAAAATACGGGTAGTATTTCTCGATTAAATCTTTACAGTATTCTCCTGATTTATGAGCTTTTATTCGCTTTAGCATTGATAATTCATGATCCTCCGTTGAGAAGTACCTTTTTAGAAATGCATACCCATCATCAGCAGTTTGTGTTGATATGTCTTTTAAAAATCTAACTTTAATCGAGTGTTCTATATCAAGACACATTTTCGCAATTATATAACGCAAATGCATATCAAGAGTAGATAGTTCTTTTAAATAAGCAAACTCTAGTCATTCATATTTTCCGGCTCTGCTACTATTCTCGTCACATTTTGGGTAATTCGTTCTATATGATGCAAGTTTCATATAGTAATTATTATTTTCCAAGAAAGCCTTTGCTTCTTCTTCATTAATAACATTAAATCGTATACCTTTTTCTTTCATATGAGATATTAGTTCATTTGTCGTGAGCAATTGTTTCATATAGCCTTCTCCCCTAAAGATATACGTTTTTTATATCACAAACATAAACTATTGTACATAATAAGTCCCTCGGTACACCACTACCGAGGGAAACAAGAAAGGAATCGTGTGTACAGTGAACGTGCGTACTGGCAATTCCACGTTCATTGTACCACATTCCTACATTTTTAATAATAAGGAGGACTGTACAATGTATCAGCATCGCGATATCCCACAGCCCAAGTGGGGTGCAAAAAACAAGAAATGGGTTCTTTCCATCATGATCGACGGAAAGAGGAAACAATTCGTATCCAGGACACCGAAGATGCCAGGCAAACGTGAGTGCCGGGAAAGATGTCTGGAATGGATCGAGAATGGATCTAACGGAAATGGCAATAAGAAGCTTTCTGCTGCATATGAACAGTTTATCCATGATTACCACACACGTTGTGGCGACAATGAACAGATTCGGCAGCTGAAGAGCTTGGGGAAACTTTACATTATTTCTAAGCTTGGCGATAAACGTTGTGATAACATAACTATAGATGATTGGCAATCTGTATTATCGGAAGCAAAACCCATCCCTAAGCTTCGAAAGGACGGTTCCGAATACGATCACAGAGATCATCTGTCAAAGAAGTACCTGACAAATATCAGGGGATGCATAGTTTCATTCTGTAAATGGGGGCTGCCCAGAGGGTATGTGAAGTTCAATCCATCTGATCAGATATATATTCCTAAGTCAGCCCCTACGATTGGTAAAGGGATCCTTCAATTGTCTGATATAGAAAAGGTATTTCAGCATCCGTTAGGCTTATGGTACGAGCGCGCAGTAATGCTTGAGATCCTAACCGGATTAAGACCCGGGGAAGTTCTTGGTTTACAAAGGCAAGACTATGACAAAAAATCAGGAACTATTACAATCCAACGCTCAATCAATACACGCGGCATTGTTACTTCCGGTAAGAATAAAAACGCTCACCGAATGCTTGCTTTGACGGATGAGGTCAGATCTATCATCGAGGAACAACTGAAAGAAACCGATTATCTTGATTCGGAATGGATATTCTGCAGTAGGATTGGCACTATGCCCTCTCAGGAATCGCTTAGAGACACTGTAAAGATAATAGTAAGAAAACATGATCTTCCGGACGATATTACTCCTTATTCGCTACGACACACATTTTATAGCCATACGGAAGCATATCTCCCAGACAGGATCATCAAAACAATCTTTGGTCACTCAGAGAAGACAGATGGCCATAGCATATATGGTGCCCACTCCATCGATGGGGAAGCTCAAGAAGCTGCAAGAAGATTGTCTGTTACACCGTTGTACAAGATAGCAAACCGGAAAGAAAATGCGGAATAATTTACTTCCAAATTTACTTCCCAAAATATTAATGCCCTGCAAACATCAGCGTTTACAGGGTCTAACTGGCACCCCCAGCAGGAATCGAACCCGCACCAACAGTACCGGAAACTGTCGTTCTATCCATTAAACTATGGAGGCATAAAGGCCGGCGGATCGTACCGCCGGCACTATTATATCAAAAACATGGTAATACATCTACAAACCTATCATTCAGAACCGTCCCCAAAACTAGGTTACAACGGAATATTTCCGTGCTTTCTGATAGGTCTTACATGCTTCAGATTTTTGATGCGGCGTGTGTCCATCATGGCTTCATACAGCTTCTCGCGCGTCTCCTTGGGCTTGATGACGGCATCGACATACTCGCGGTCGAGAGCGAACTTATAGCCTACGACATTCTTGCGGTACTCTTCCTGTTTGTCCTTTATGAAAGCAGCACGGTCCTCTTCAGGCATCGCCTTGATCTGCTTGGCATACAGGATCTCGACGGCACCTGCCTCACCCATAACGGCGATCTGCGCGGAGGGCCATGCAAGGACGATGTCTGAACCCAAATGCTTGCTGTTCATTGCGATATATGCCCCACCGAAAGCCTTGCGTACGATGACATTGATCTTGGGAACCGTTGCCTCCGCGAAAGCATAAAGAAGCTTCGCTCCATGGCGGATGATGCCCTTGTACTCCTGGTCGGACCCGGGCATATATCCGGGAACATCCGTCAATGATACTACGGGGATGTTGAACGCATCACAGAACCTTATAAACCTTGCAGCCTTATCAGAAGCATCGCAATCGAGCACGCCGGCAAAGGCAGCAGGATCATTTGCTACAACACCGACTGTCATTCCATAGAGCTTTGCAAACCCTACAATGATCTCTTTGGCGAAGAATGGCTGAACCTCCATGAAGGAGTCATCATCAAAGATGTTATAGATCAGCTTGTGCATATCGTAAGCGGCGTTAGCCTCTTCGGGGAGTTCAAAATCGAAGGGCATTGTCTTCTTGTATGCATCCTTATCCATCATGAGCATTCTCTGACGGTTATTGGAAGGCAGAATGCTTATGAGATATCTTACTGCCTTGATACATGACTCCTCATCGTAGTAACCGAAATGTGACACGCCGCTCTTCTCCATGTGGGCCGTGTAGCCTCCTAAAGCCTCAGCCGTAATCTCTTCACCTGTTACCTGCTTGATGACCTTAGGTCCTGTAATATACATCTGACCGATGTTCTTGACCATGAAGATGAAGTCGGTGATTCCTGGTGAATAAACAGCGCCTCCTGCACAAGGGCCTGTAATAACGGAGATCTGCGGGATAACTCCTGAAGCCCTTACATTACGGTAGAATATCTCACCGTAGCCGGCCAGGGCATCAACCCCCTCCTGAATACGTGCTCCGCCCGAATCATTTATCATGATGAAAGGGCACTTCTTCTTGAAAGCAAAATCCTGTGCCTCAGCAATATTCTTTCCCTGCTGAAGACCAAGAGAACCGCCTTTGAACGTGAAGTCCTGTGCTGCAACCACCACCTGTTTGCCGGCAACATTACCGGTAGCGCAGATAACGCCGTCCCTTGTCTCCTCATCGGTCAATTCCTTATATTTACCATCATCAAAAAGAAGCTCAAGACGCTCGATAGCGTGAAGTTTCCCCTTAGCATGCTGCTTCTCATATAACTCTTTTATATCTGACATAATAATACTCCTGATAAAATACTTGGATTATCAAAGTATTTATACCACAGATTTGTTCTCATTTAAAATACAAAGTATATGGATTACTTCATCTATCGTTCGTTCATTCTGCACAGAAATCGGCTTATAAGCCAATACGGGGGCGCCGATAGCGTCTATTCTGAGCCGTCCGGCTACCTTATTATCACTCATGAGAACGCTTATCGCCTGCATGTCAAGCGGCTTTGACGGAAGAAATATGAATTTAACCCCCGAGCTCTTTATGACCACTTTATCGAACCCTGCTGCAGGAGCCATATGCCTTATCAGAGAGACTCCTGCAAGTATCATGATCTGCCTCGGCGGATCGCCATATCTGTCCGTTACCTCATCGATCAGGTCATCATAATCCGCACGGGTCACGATCCCTGCTATCTTACGGTAAATAACCATTCTCTCAGATTCATGTTCAATATAGTTGCGCGGAATATAACTGTCAAAATCAACATCCACCGCCGCTTCAGCCGGTGCAAGTGCCACGGGGTCATCCCCCTCACTTCGCAGTTTGGCAATCTCTTCATCGAGCATCCTGCAGTAAAGCTCATAACCTATCGCATCCATCATTCCGTGCTGGTCAGCTCCCAGAAGACTTCCGGCACCTCTGACTTCAAGATCTCTCATGGCTATCTTGACACCGGAACCGAGTTCGGTAAACTCACGGATTGCTTCAAGGCGCTTTGCAGCATCTTCATTAAGGATCTTGGAAGGTTCATATGTGATGTAAGCATATGCCTGCCTGTCGGATCTTCCGACACGCCCTTTGATCTGATATAACTGGGCCAGTCCGAACCTGTCCGCATTCTCCACGACGAGTGTGTTGACGTTAGGCATATCCACACCGTTCTCTATTATCGTCGTGCACACCATGATATCGTATTTGCCGGCGGCAAAATCAATGACTATCTGTTCGAGTTCCTGCTCGTTCATCTTGCCGTGAGCATATATGACTCTGACTTCAGGCATCAGTTCTCCCAGCCTCTTTGCAACCAGATCAATGTCAGCGGTCTTATTATAGAGGTAGAATATCTGTCCACCTCTTCCTATCTCCCTCATACACGCCTGCGTAATGATATCCTCATCATATTCCATGACGAAAGTCTGGACAGGTCTTCTGTTGACAGGAGCCTCCTCCAGCATAGATATATCCCTTATACCTGCAAGAGACATGTGGAGCGTTCTCGGAATAGGCGTTGCTGACAGCGACAGAACATCTATATTCTGACGCATAACCTTGATCTTCTCTTTGTGATTCACACCGAACCTCTGCTCCTCATCTATAACAAGCAGTCCGGGATTCTTCGGCTTAACATCCTCTGACAAGACCCTGTGGGTACCTATGATAACATCCGCCTTGCCATTCCTGATAAGCGCGAGATTCTCCGTTATTTTTTTGGCAGAAACAAACCTTGACAGCAGAACAACATTCACGGGAAAATTTCCCAGGCGCCTCTTAAACGTCTCGAAATGCTGCTGCGCCAGAAGAGTCGTCGGAGCTATCATTATCGCCTGTTTGCCGCTCATGACGCATTTGAACATCGCCCTCATGGCAACTTCCGTCTTGCCAAATCCCACGTCGCCGCATAAAAGTCTGTCCATAGGTCTGTTGCTTTCCATATCGCGTTTGACTTCCGCTATGGCACGCACCTGATCATCTGTCTCAACATATGGAAAAGACTCCTCAAAAGCTTTCTGTTCTTCGCTGTCCGGAAGATGTGCAAATCCTTCAATACGGCTTCTTCCCGCATATAATTTGAGGAGATCATATGCTGTTTTCTTAACTGTGTTGCGGGCCTTTGTGACCTTCTTTGCCCACTCGTCGCCGCCAAGTTTGGAGAGCTTCGGAGCTTTGTCTCCCGGGCCGACATATTTCTGCAGACAGTCCATGTTCTCCGGAGATACATACAGTATCTCGCCGTTGGCATAGCTTATCTTCAGATAGTCCTTGGAGGTCGTCCCAGTCTTGACATTCTCTATACCCTCATAGCGTCCTATTCCGTGAGCATCATGGACGACAAAATCACCGGGTTCGCACTCGCCGATGAATGTCATTCTTGCTCCGCCCTTACGCTTAGGCTTGACTATCCTGTCAAGGCCGTAGACATCCTGTTCTCCGAATATTGATATGCCAAGTGCAGGATAGGTGAAACCTGTGGAGATCGCAGGCGACATTATCTTCGGGAAACAGTCCGCATCATGCATCTGTTCCCTGAATCCCTCAAGCCTTTTACCCTCTCCGAGGAAAAAGAACACGCGTCTTTTCTCTCTTCTGCTGTCGTGTTTTATTATTTCGGAGAGATCTTTATATCTGCCATGATAACTCTCCTGAGCGAATCCGCTGACTGCACATGATGTTCCGCCGGCAAAACCGCCTCCCGTTCCTCCAAAACACGAAAGTGTAATTACATTGAGGCTGTCTAACCGCTTGTAGATATCACTCTTCTCATATACAGCATCTCTTGCAGATGAAGGTGCCATGCCCACTTCAAAAAACTCCTGGCATCTCAGTGCATACTCCGATGCATACGACTTGATCCTGTTATCCGCGTCCGCAAATTCCGACACGAAAAGCATCGTGTCTTCACCCAGATAATCAAGAACCGTAACAGTCTTGGGCACGGCAACCGACAGCCACTTTGCAAATCCGGTAACCCTGACTCCGTTACGTATGGCCGCGGCGTCCTTGCGTCCTGTCTCCGTCATCAGCCTTGCCACCTTGATCGCGGCGGCCGTATGAGCCATTTTTGATGTGTCTTTGGTCACCTGTTCTTCTATCGCCTGCGCTGTTTGTTCGCGGATCTCCTCAGGGATCACGAATTCCTCGGACGGGCAGATGAACACCTCAGTAAGAGAGTCCAGCGAGCGCTGGCTGTCGGGATCAAAGTTCTTTATCTGGTCGACCTCATCGTCAAAAAAACTTATTCTCACAGGATTCTCGGAATCAGGCGGGAAAATATCCACGATATCGCCACGCCAGGAGAACTCACCTTTGGAAGACGTCATCTGCGCGCGCTCATATCCGTTTGTCATCAGTGCCGATACAAGATCTGACGGATCGTATGTGTCACCCAGTTTGAGACTTATTACCATATCGGACATCGATTTAAGCAGCGGTACCTTGTTGATCAGTGCGCATGCAGCGATAACAGCAGCCCCGTAATTACCGGAGGCTATGCGGGACAGGCTTACCGTCCTCTCCAACTCTTCGTCTCTGGAACTTGCTACAGCGGAAACAATAGTAAGCATTGACGGGGGGAGAATAACAACATCTCCCTCAACAAATGGTGCTGCCGATTGAGCGATCATCCTCGCACGTACTATATCGGGAACAATAATGACAGGCTTCCTGCCGATATGATCCGCAATGGCAGAAATGATAAAACCTTTCTGTTCCTCACACATTCCGTGAACATTCAGATGAGCGCCGCTTATACCGCTGCCGGCGCCATAGAGTCTGTCGACTTCCGTAATCAGTGCGGCATCTTCATTGATGCGCTTCAGAATATCCCTGATATCATTGATCATATTTACCTTTGATCAAGTCGGCAACGGCATCGCACGCTTCTTTGAAAGAATCAAAAATCTCGAGACGTTTGTCTTCCGGAACATTGCTGAGAACATAGTCGATCAGGTCCCAATGCTCCGGAACCGGACCTGTTCCGATTCGGACTCTGGGAAATTCGTTCGTACCAAGATGTTCTATCACAGACTTCATTCCGTTGTGAGTTCCGGCCGATCCTTTTGTCCTTACGCGTATCTTGCCTGCAGCAATATCAATATCATCATAGATTATTATTATATTCCTGGGCTCGACCTTAAAAAACCTGGCGGCAGCCGCAACGGATATTCCGGAATTATTCATAAAAGTAAAAGGTTTGAGAAGGATAACATCTTCTCCCTCTATACGTCCCTTTCCATACTCACCGTCAAATTTGGATTTGCCTATAGTTATACCGTGTCTCTCTGCAAGCACATCCAGTGCAAGGAAACCCATATTGTGCCATGTCTTGTAGTATTTGGTTCCGGGATTGCCAAGCCCAGCAATAAGCCACATATCAGACCTCCGAACGCTTATCGTCAAGTCTTATGTAGTTAGCGCCTCTCATCCTGCTCTTCTTTGCAACCCATTCCTCTTTATTGACCTGCTTGGATCTTCCGATGCCAAGACCAAGCGGAGGAACATCCTCCGTTATTGTGGAACCTGCGGCAATGTAGCTGTCTTTACCGAGAACAACGGAGGATACAATATTGGAATTGCCACCGATAAATACGTTGTCTTCAATGGTACATCCGACCTTGTCCTGACCGTCAAAGTTACATGTGATCGTTCCACATCCGAAATTAACATTCTTACCGACAGTCGAATCACCGATATACGTCAGGTGTCTTGCTCTTGTGTATTCGTCTATGCGTGAATTCTTAACCTCAACATATGCACCGATCGTAACATGGTCTCTAATAACTGTATCAGGTCTGATATGAGAGAACGGTCCGATACGGCAGTCCGATCCGATAACACAGTGCGATGCTATCGAGGAATCGACCGTAGTATCGTCACCGATGAACACATTATCAAGTCTCGTATTCTCGCCGATGATGCAGTTCTCGCCGACTACTGTCTTGCCCATGAGGGTTGAACCGGGAAGGATTACCGTGTCCCTGCCGATCTTGACTTCATGGTGAACCCATGTGGAATTCATGTCGAGGAACTGGACACCGTTCTTCATGTGTTCTGCTATTATCCTTCTGTTCATGAGCTTGGTTGCCTCATAAAGCTGCTTGCGGTCGTTGACTCCCCTCGTATCATCGAAATCACAGATCGCCACTCCAACCTTATGTCCGTCATTTATGAGTATTCCGATAGTGTCCGTAAGGTAGTATTCCTTCTGGGCATTCTCGGCTCCGAGCCTTCCCAGCGCAGACAGAAGAAGCGGCGTGCTGAAGACATACATGGATGAATTAATCTCTTTGATTTTGAGTTCCTCATCAGTGCAGTCCCTGTGCTCCACGATCTTGACCACGTTGCCTTCGGAGTCCCTGACGATCCTTCCGTATCCGGTTGGATCTTCCGCAATCGCAGATACAACCGTGGCAGCGTACTTGCCGTTAGCCGTGTACTCTATCGCATTCTTTATCGTCTTCGAAGACACCATCGGGCAGTCACCCGGAAGAACGATCACGTATCCGTCACGTCCCTCGAGGAAAGGAGCCGCCTGCATAACGGCGTGTCCTGTTCCGAGCCTCTGCTCCTGGAACGCATAAGCTACCTGTTCGCCTAATATCTTCCTTATCTCTTCCTGCTGATCGCCTACGATATAGACCTGCTCATCACATCCCGCGTCAAAAAGCGCATCTGATACCCATTTGATTATAGGTTTGCCTGCCACCTGAAAAACAACTTTTGAATGGGCAGACTTCATCCTAGTGCTGTTGCCTGCCGCCATTACTACCGCACATATTTCCATTTATATATAGGATCCTTTCGAATACTTCATATCACCGCATAACATTATAGCAAAAAAAGCATTATAATAAAGCCAAACTGTAGGCAAAATTGAGGAGCAAATTGAGGAGGGACCAATGAGCAAAATAGGCGGCATCAGAGTTATATTGCTGATTGCCGTGTCTGTAATTGCCGTCACAGGATGCAGCAATAAGAGTAACGGAGAATCTGCTTCATATGATGCGTCCTCATCGCCTGCCGAAGTCTTGCCGACCCAAGCTCCGACGGCGACATCCACTCCAACCCCTACTCCTGCTCCGACGGCAACACCTACGCCGGTTCCCGAGTATGTGGAACCGGTCATGGAACCTGTAACATGGTATAACGGGTTTGTCGATCCAAGAACGGTTCGGGCAACTGTAGTGTCGAATCCCGAAGACATCGCGGCTCTCGTCAATAAATACTACACGCTCACGTCGGATTATGTTCCGCCGGATCTGGTGGATGTGAATCATTCCAAGAGCCAACAACTCCGGAGGGAAGCTGCAGAAGCATACGATTCAATGTATTCGGCATGCAAAGAGAATACAGGCCAGGGCCTGTATCTCGTATCAGGATACAGGACATTCAGCACACAGAAAGTCCTTTTTGTCAGATCAATGAACAAGCGCGGAATAAAGTTTGCCGTAAAGCGCAATGCATATCAGGGCAGATCCGAACATCAGCTGGGACTTGCAATGGATCTGTGCCCTGAGGGCGAATACGAGTATTCTGATGATTTCGGTTCGACAACAACGGGTAAATGGGTCAATGAGAACTGCCACAAATTCGGATTTGTCAGAAGATATCAGAAAGCTTACATGAGCGAGACCGGCTATGATAACGAGGCCTGGCATTACCGCTATGTCGGTGTGGAACTGGCAACTTATCTGTATGAGAATGATATGTCTCTTGAGGCATATTGCGGCAAATGCCAGGTTATGCCGGGGGATGAATAGCGGTGAAGGATACCTCACCGCACTTTCCGGACGTTAACGGTCTTTATTCGTGATTAGAAATCAGTAAACGGTTCCCCCTCAAAAGGATCTTTAGTGGGGCCTGATGGCTTCTGCGAAGGCGTAACAGTTGGGACAGACGTCACAGAAGGTGCTACCGTCGATTCGACGTTCCCAGAGCCTGTAACATCCGTCTGGTCAGACGGTTTATCATTCATCTGTGAAGAATCATCCCCGTTCGATGAAGATGTACTATCTGCTGTCGCATCCGTCCTGTCATGAGACCCGGGTGTCGGAGTAGTTGTTATCATGTCATCGGTCGTAAGTGGCACCCTGTACTCGCCGTCGCTCGTACCAGATGGACCGGATAAAGCTGTTCCGGCACCTGAATCATTTTTACCGGCTTGACATGATAACAATATAATGGCAACAACGACGAGTAAAGCAAGTATTGTAACCATGATGATTCTATTCCGTTTGTTCATTTTCTATCTCCAGACATAACATATCGGGCGGCATAAGCCGCCCGACTGTTTTCCTTATAATATGATCACCACGCATAATCAGGGCAACGAATTTTCTCGCCTTCCGTAGGACATGAAAGTGTCTCACATCCCGATGTAACAATAACATCATCCTCATCAAAGGATAACACTTCAATTTCAAGCGATTTATACTCGTTAAGCATATTAACCCCCCCTTTTCGTCAGTTATACTTGAAGTGAGCATCAGCTGCCTTGCTGTAAAGGTACAATGCCTTCGCAAGAGGAACCATCGTACTAGACGTTGACTGACCAACTACAGCCCTTGCATATGTCAGGACAGACACTGTCAAATCATATGTCGAGGTGCCATCAGCGATGGTAAGCGTATGCTCCTCATCAAGCTTCGTAGATACAATACCCGTAAACGTCAGGTAATAGATACCACTCTCCTCAATTAGCTCAGTATCTTCTCCGTCCAACTTGTATGTCAGGCTCTTAGGATCTACATCTTTGAATTTAAGGTATAGCCTAAACGAATTGTCACTCCCAAAGAGAGCAGAGATCGAGTCAATCGATACGCCTGTGGGCATTGTTCCACTTCTCTTAGAGATATAATCATTAAAATCTTCAAGAGTAACGGCATTGACTGCATCGCTTACAGGACACTCTCCGCCAACAAAGTGTTTCTTAGCTGAGTAGCAGTAATCCTTCGCTGCCTGTGCCAAAACCTTCATTGTCTTGCTCCCATAGCTGATCATGTAATCAACATATCGCAGGATAGTGTAGTCAATACCGGTAGTAGTGTACTCTCTCGTACCTGCCGAATTCATCAGCTTAACAGCATCGCCATTTTTATCAAAGATCTTAATGTTGACAACATCTTCAATCTGCTGTGCAAGCAGAGTATAACTGAACTTGTAACCCTTTGCTTCACTTGTGTCAAAGTACTGTGCTTCAGAAACATATATAGTCTCCGAATTCTCTCCGCATGTAAGAACAGCATAGGAACCGTCTCTAAATGCTTCAGGAATGTCAATATAATAGTTCAACTTCAGTTTCTCGTCAAACGATACTGTAGCTGACTGTATTGAAGCATACTCCACATCATCCTTCCATGTTGCTGTCAGTACTATATCATCCGTTACCTCAAGCAATGAACCTGCAGGACGCACATCCGCTGTATCATCACCAATCTGCCATCCGGCAAAAGCCTTACCGACAGGTGTAACAAATCCGTTATCAGGGAGTTCAAAGGAAGAGCCTGAAGCAACTGTAACATCATCCATAGAACCTGTGATCTCATCGCTTCCGGAGACAAATGATACATTCTTGCTTTCTCCGATGATTGCCTCACCTTCAGCGGTGACACCAACGATAAAGCTGTCGCTGTCACTTACGAAGTTGTCTGCTGTTCCATTGCCTTTAAGTCCGCTTGTGAACTCGCCTGCTGTTGCATCAAGTGAATCTCCAAATAAATACGATTGCGAATAGTGGAGCACAACCCCAAAAGGAGTCTCATTTGTAAGCTCGCCTGTTATGTTGAGCTTGATACCGTTCTCAAGGCGGATATTGCAATCGTAACTACCGTATTTGTTGCCGGATACAACAGGAGCACCCTTAATGTTAATACTGCCATTGCCGACGTAGATACCACCGCCATATATGGTGCCATATGATAAATGAGATATGTTGTTCGTAATCGCTCCACCGTAAAGATTGAGCGTGCCGCCGTTACAGATCTCATTATCGATATTAATACCGGCACCGCCGCCGCGCTTATTGCCAACACCGGTAAAGCCGACATTGCCGGTAATCTCACCATCATTAATCGTTGCTTCACCTGAATAAATATTCACACCACACTTATTGCCGGAGATTGAGCCTCCGTTCATTACAAATGTGCCTGCAAGCCAGACTCCGTAACCGCCATGGAACTGCCCGGGAATCTCACTTTCAATTGCATGACCTGTGATGATTCCGCCATTCATCGTGAACGAACCGCTAAAGACATGTACACCGTCAGCACTGTTGTCTTTGATAATACCACCGTCAAGAGTAAAAGATCTCTCTCCAGCTGAAACAGATCCTACAGCAACACCATACCGTGCACCTGTTACGGTTCCTGTTGCACCTTCACTTGTATCCTTAAGTGTGAATGTACCCATTACCGCTACAGCATTTGAAGTTGAATCGGCTCTGTCAACAATAAATCCGTTCAGGTCGAGCGAGGATGTAATCCCCTCAGGAATCTCAAGGTTCGCCTTACCCTCACCTGAAATATCATTCAAAAGAACTACATCGTTGCCTTCGGCAAGAGCAGCACTAACGCTGTCCCACGTTGATATCCAGGTAGCCGTAACCACTGTATCCTCTCTAACAATAGGTGTATCACCGGGCTGGTAGACATTGTCTCCTATCTTCCATTCCTTGAACACCTGACCTGCAGGAGGCGTGAATGTGCAGTCAGGGAGCTTGAAGCTTGTTCCTGACATTACGCTGGTTCCGAGTATTGTACCTGATCCGCCGTTAGCATCATAGCTGATATCAACCAACTTGGTAAATACCGCATCAACATTGACGGCACACTCCGGCATCACAAAGGAATACTTGTCTGAACCAAGTGGAACTACACGGATAATATCGCCGCTTCCGACAGCAGTGACAGTAACCGACTGCGTCTGATATCCTTCATCATGAGTTACGGAGAATTCTACTGTCTCGCCTGAGAGTATCCTGGGATTATACTGGTCACCTCTGCCTATGCTTCGCTTAGCAAAATCACCATGCACAGTATTGCCCCAATTAATATCATATGTCTCTGCAAAGAGCACATTTACAGTAATCTTGTCGCCTGTGGCCGAGATTGGAATACCAACGCGATATTTATCCGGCCTGTATGCTGTTTGATAAGTTGTTTGCCAGCGTGTCACATCAGGAGTGATCACATCATTACCGCACTTCACTTCGATAGTCTTAACTCTTGTAGAGAGTTCATCGTAAGTAACCGGGATATAAATATAATTGCCTGCACATTCGGAATCAATCTGTGTGCCGCCATAATCTGTAACTATAGCAGTACCGGGACCTTCTACTGTCAGTTCAATGTCAAAACTCCTCTGAACATCTATTGTAAGTTCAACATCTTGATTTGGCATAATAAAACTGTATTTGCCGTCACTATAATCAATTTTACGGCTTGTAGAAGCTCCGCCACCCAAATCAACACGGTATGAGATTATAGACCTTGACAGAGCCCAGCCATCATCAGTTGTTACGGTAAATTCAACAAGGCAACCCTCATAGACTTCCTGATCATATGTGAGTCCGTCAACTTTAAGGTGACTTCTCTTCTCTCCATCCGGATCATCATAACCTATCCATGTTACCCTGTGAGCAACATTACTCAAAGGCTCCCACTGAGCAACCAGCGTTACGGGGCCGCTAACATCAATGCTTCCGTTGTCTTCAATAAGGACACCTTCGCCGTTGAGCTTCCAGCCGGTGAACTTCATTCCCTCGACAGCGGTAAATCCGCACGAAGGAATCTGATATGTTCCTTCAAAACCTGCTTCTTTAGGAACAGACTCCATTGTTCCACGGCCGCCATTTGCATCGAATCTGATCTCATAAGCACCGCAGACGCATCTTCCATTCTCATCAAATGAATGTTCCTCAGAATCAATAGGGTAATTACAATACGAACAGACAAGACTGTGTGTATATGCAGATGCGCATCTATAGATCTGATTATGCTCAACACAATCTGTAATCATGCAAGCTGCGTTATCACGACAGGCTTCAATTCTCTCATCAATAGCAACCGGGGTCTCGTTGAAGTAATAACGGCTGTTGCCAATAAATACAACCATACCGTTGGAAGGGAGATTAAGGTCTCCGCTGTTAAGTTGTTCACCTACATCGCCTTCATTGGAACCTCTTCCTATTGCCTCTGCAGTCTCAAAACCTCTGTATGCCTTGACTGTACTGCCAACAATCCTGATGACATTGAATCCGCAGCTGTACGCGCCTCCGCCTATACCGGCTCCGGCAACTCTTCCATCTGCATCGCCGGTTGCAGTAACCGTGGAATCTGTGATGTCAACAGTTCTCACGATTCCCTCATCTCCGGAACCATATTGGTCGCCGCTTCCGATACCGGCGCCCTTTTTGCCACCGGTTGCATCAACAGTAGAGTTGGAAATAGTAATCGGGCAGGGGCTCTTGGATGAATGGTATCCCAATCCTATACCTGCACCCCCGTTGCCGCCAGTAGCAACAACTGTCGCTTTATTGATCTGAATATATGTTTCTCCGCTTGAAGCATCGGAACCGCTTCCTACACCGGCGCCTCCTTCTCCGCCTATGGCAGTCGTATTACCACCAAGTATCATTATATCGACTGCTTTAGCAGAGCCAGGCACGCCTTCATAACCGCTGCCAATACCGGCCGCAAGTCTGCCACCGGTGGCTTTGACTGTTCCACCATGAACAAAGATATTCCTGATATAAGAATATCTTGCACAACCTATGCCTGCAGCATAGTCGCCGCCTGTTGCAGTAACATTACCATAATCTATACTGACAGTGGTGTGGACGGGTTCGGGATTCGAATAACTGTCAATCTTATTCACCTGTCCGATACCGGCACCATTATTACCTGTCGCAATTATATTGCCGCCATATATATAGATCTGCCCATCCGTAGCATCAGGCACAAAACCAATACCTGCAGAATTTGTTGTCAGGGAAGTAGCATCACATATAAGCTCACCTGTCTGGTCCTTCTGACCCCAGATTTTGAGCGTTGCACCCTGCTCCAAAACGATGTTGGAATGCTTCTCTGTATGGCCGTCAGTCAGGATAAGGTTAACCGTGGCACCAGAGCTGATAGTAACAGTTCCTGCTATATCATCACCTATGCCGTGGGCATCTGTATAATACCATCCTGTAGTAAGCCTACAATTGCTGCTGGAATAAATACTGCCGGGCACACTGTCAGGGAACTCAATGGTATCAGTTTCCGGATTGTAATAAGTAACTCCATATGTTACTCGGACTTCAACAACTCCTCTTGGCATTACAAAAGAGTATCCGTCATCTGTCTTAGTACAAGGCTGATATGATGCATACTGGTCAGCAGTATTCACATATTCACAGCTTAACACTGCTTCAGGATTGAGAACCTTGAAGTTGATGGTCTGACCCTCGTAATACCCGGCATTCTTATCCACATCGGGGAAATATTCTGAATAAGAATCAGTAAATCCTGTTGCTGTCCATGTGATGCTGAATCTCGTTTCTTTTTCAAGAGAATAATCTCTAAGTGCAACAGTACAATCAGAAGCCGGCATCACAAATGGATAACTGCCTGTTGTAGCGTACTGGTGAACCTCTACAGCATTGTCATCCTTGTCCTTGACAATAATCCAATCTTCATTAAAGCCGGCATTAAGTCTGTACCCGCCTTCCAAATCGAGCTTGATCCTTACATAATCCCCTGCTTCAAAAAGAGCTGTCTCTTCGTCATCTTGATTATAGAACCTTATTGTGCATCCGTTAAGCTCTTCTGCTGTTACAGTATACAAATCAGCAAAGACCGCACTTACCGTAACAGGTCCGTCCGGCATCTCAAAGGTTCCGTTATCATTAACAGGAACTGCTGTACCGTCAGCCTTGGTAACTACATATTCCTTGAATCTCTTATTCGATTCAGGTTGACAACTCAGCTCGATCTTATCACCCGGTTCCGCCACTTCCTTACTTGCGGTAACAGGAATGCCGTCAGCAACTGTTATTGCAAAATTGTACTCATAATGGCTCTCGACTGCCAAAGTAACATTTGCAGCAGGCATAGTAAAGCTGATCTTGCCGTCATTGCCGAGGGTTGCCTCTTTTGTTACAGAAGAACCGTTAATGCTGTATGTATAGCTTACACTGTCGATAACAACATACTCAGCTGGCTCGATCGACAGATTTACAGAAGAATCAGTCGCTGCCTTTTTATTGCCTGTAATCGTATACTGTTCTGTGTCTGTCCACACAACATCATTCTCTTTTGCTTCAAATAATGCATAAATCCTGATATCTGAATTAGGCATTACCAAAGTATATGCTGTCTGTCCCTCAACGGTGTTGATAACTACAGTACTTGTCTCCTTACCCTTACCGAAAGAGAGCTTTGTAAGATAGTAACCGTCATCAGGTGATACATAGACCGTTACTGTCGAGCCTTCTGCTGCCTTATCAACATCGGTAAATACGGAACCGTTATTCGCAGCAGGAACCGTGATTGAATACTGATCAGGTGCCTTGATAAAGTTAACTCCCGTGATAGTTACGTCATCATCAGGCATAACACGCTCATAATAACCAGTAGTCTTGTTATAGTAGCCGTTTGTTATCGGAAGTTTGCTGTTAGGCTCAAATTCCATCTTGCAGTTGCTGGGATCAAATGTATAACCATCATCTGCTTCGAAGTAGAAGACAAGCTTGCCTGTATTGGGAACTACTACGGTAGAATGCTCGCTGTCTACGAGATCAAATATGCCGTATGCATTCTTCACATACAGTTTACCATGCTCATATGCCGATGAATTAACCTTTTTGACTGCAATCTTGTTGAAAGTGAATTCCACATTCCCTTCCGGCATCCTGAATTCATAAGGATCGTCACTCAATCCTCTGCCGGCGAGTTCAATATTATTACCGTTTGAAGTTGCAGTTGCTTCCGAGATATAGCCCTCCCCGTCATCAACATAGACGGATACGATATTACCGGGAAGGATCCACTCCTGTTCATTGCCACCTAATTTTGTAACAACAGATACTGATGTATCATTATTAATAACGTGATATCTCTGCTGGCCGCATATACACTTACCGTTATCGTCGAATACGTGTTCCTGTTCAATCGCCGAAGCACCATCACAGTAGATACATTTCTTTACAAGATGGTAATCGTGATCTTCCGGATCAAAATATACGGACCTTGCATCAAGAGGGTGCTCACATACGGATATCCTGATATTGTCATTATCTATTTCTTCTGAATGAGCTAAAAGATTCAATTCATTCTTCGTAACGAGTTCACCGTTAATAAAGGCAGCAAGTCCTTCCGCATAAAAGACTTCAATATTGTCATCAATTGCAGGATAATTACCTGCAATACCCTGCAGTTCTATGTTACCGGCATGTATCCACAGTACACCACTGCCAACGACGGCAGATCCGCCTCTGCGGCTTGCATGTTTTATATAGAGCTTACCCGTATTGCCATCCTGACCATATATATTGAGTTCATAGCCGTTAAGATCGACAGTCTCATTCAATATAAGCTCCGAACCATCACACAGAACGATATTCGTATTGGCGGTAAGGGTGACCTTGGAATTGAAGGTCACCTTGCCATCTACCATATAGAAGTCCTTACCTTCTCCCCAGACAGTCATGGTGTCTTTTAAATAATCTCTCTCACCCGGGAGCAGTTCAACATGGTGCTCGCCGTCAGCTGTAAAATCTCTTCCATATTCTACTGTATAATAAGAATCCGTGCTGAAATTAACATTAACATTAACAGATTCTGCAGGCATCTTAAATGTATAATAATCACCTGACTTATTGCAACTTATCTTGTCTCCGCCTTCTACCGTAGATACGGAGATATCGGATATCGTGCAGCCGTCGGCAGGTACCGCGCGCACTTCAATGGTCTCTCCGGCATGACCCTTCAGGGCATCGGAAGGGGTGATCTCGTTGCCGTCAACATAATAGCTGGCACTGCCATAATCATCTACATTAGTCACACCATTATTTATTATGGAATTAATATTATAATCAAAAGCAGTCAAAGACACTTCGAATGTAACATCAACATCGGATTGTCCCACATAATACACGTTATCAACCCCTGTAAATGCAGGAGTCAATGGTAAAAAGGCGTTTTCGCCGGTTTTTGCCTTTATCCACTGTAGTTCATAGCCTTCATCAACAGTGCACCTGATATAAAGGTAACCCTCATTGGGCTCGGACTTATTGACAGTAATATCATCCGAAGAACTGAAATCGAGCTGATCCGGACTCTTCACTAAATCATAAATTTGTAGCGAACTGTTACTGTTCAATTGATCTTGAGTATCCTCCCATACAGCAGCTTCTATATGTACGTGTTCAGCGAAGTTGCCGGTCTTGGAATTAACAAATACTTTGAACGTTGAACCAGCCGCCAATGCGCTGATCCCGATGCTGTTAAGCACCATGACAACTGACAGAATGACTGATGCCAGTTTGCCTGTCTTACTGATCCTTGTTCTCATTGTTACACCTCCGAAGTGCATAATAACTAGAATCCATCCATTTTATTATACTCCTTCGCGCGTTAAAAAACCTTATAAAATACACACTATTTGACGAAATTTGGATTTTTTTGCATAATCCACCTTTTGCGATCATAACTCCTACTGTACAAACAAAGTCACAACTACTATAATAAAGCTCGTTCCAAGGCGGGGTGCAATTCCCCGACCGGCGGTGTTAGGTCAAGCCTTAAGCCCGCAACTCCTGTCAAATTAATTGCAAGACAGGACTGATGCAGTGAGATCCTGCAGCCGACGGTAAAGTCCGGATGAAAGGAGTATTATATGTCTGAACTTACTATCACTGAACAACAAATCAGAACGCGCCGTATTACGGCAACAGCAATCCTCGCGGCAATGGCTGAAGTACTCATGCTGCTGGAGGTCCCCATCCCCTTCATGCCGCCTTTCCTCAAGTTTGATTTCTCCGAGATACCCGTGCTTGTCGGGTCTTTCGCGTTGGGGCCGGTATACGGAGTGATTATTGAGTTTCTCAAGAACCTTATTCATCTTCCGTTCACTGCTACTTCCGGAATCGGTGAGATGAGTAATTTCCTCACCGGAAGCATTTATGTCTTTGCAGCCGGGATGATCTATCTGAAGCACCGCACACGCAAGGGCGCTGTCGTATCAATGCTGATCGCCACATTGTGTCTGGCACTCATATCAGTACCGCTCAACTTTTTTGTGACGCTACCTCTCTATGGAAGCGTTCTCGGATTCCCCACAGAGGCTATAGTCGGGATGAGCGCGGCCGTCAATCCGCTCATAACAGACAAGTGGTCGCTGATATTCTGGGCTTTCGTTCCGTTCAACCTCTTCAAAGGGATCGTCGTCGCATTCATCACTTTCTGGATATACAAACCGATATCCAAGCTTATCAACAAGACTTACGAGCAAACGAGGAAATGATATCTATAGCTTTCTGACCTTCGGGCCAGTCCGGGTGACCAATCGGGAACACGTGTGTCATTACGCGTCCTCCGGCTGATACAGCATCGTAGAATTCCGCATGCGGAATGAGCGCGGCCAGGGCTCTGTTGTCCTCTCTAAGGAAATCATCATCCCCGGTAATGATTGCAACATCCATTTGTTCAACCCTGCCTGCGAGGAGCTTAAGATCATAGTATTCTTCAGGGATCTCCTCCCCCGCCCCTGCGAAAAAGGCCCCGGGGAAATCTTCCCTGTCTACGGTATAGCACCCGCATATAAGTGACGCCGACACGGCCCTGTCATTTCTGACTGCCATGAGCATGGCAAGATATCCGCCGGCGGAATCCCCGGTAAAGTGGTAAGTGTCGAATCCGTATTCCCTGCGGACAAAATCAACTGCAGACTCCAAATCCTCGATAACGCCCGTAAGTGATACGCCGGGCATGAGCCTGTAATTGACGTTGACCACCGGGATGCCGGACGTCTTGGCGAGCCTCATTCCGAAGTTCTTATCAAGCTCCTTGTATCCGTAGACAAAGGCGCCGCCGTGGATGAGGATATAGCACTCAACCGTCTTCCTGTTGCCGGTGGTGTCATAAATATCAAGCAGGTGCTCCGGAGAACCGTCGTCAACATACGGAATATCCTTCCTGACTTCGACTCCTTCCGGGAATACCTCGGCTTCCAGCCTCGGCTGATCGTAGAATTGACAGTCTCTTATAAATACTTCCGCTTTGTGCAGAACTTCACTGTTCTTGTCCGTCATGATGCAAGCCCTCTGAAGACATCCGGAAAATACAAAAGCAATACGACGGCTGCCGCATACAACAGACCAAGCATGATGAGGAACAGGTCGCCAAGTATGACATCAACGGGATTGCCCTCATCATTATTCTCGATGTCATATGTGTATCTCATAGTCATTACCATAACCAGAGGCGCTGTTATAACCATATTGCTGCTCGCGCCGCTGTCGATGCTCCAGAGCGAATAGAATATGAGGAACGCACCAAGGTACATGTACATATTGCTCCTCAGGAACGGAAGACTGTACTGTTCCAGTACTGCCCGCGTAGAATCGCCGCACGCTCTCTTCTCATTGTGACGCTTGCCGAAAGCCATGAACAGCGCCAGTGCAATAAGTGTCAGATACAGCCAGTTGGATACTCTTACACCCGTAATGATCGAACCGTACTCCAGGCGGAGCACATAGCCGGATACCAGCACTACGATGTCGATTACAGGCTTATGTTTCCAGGACTTGCTGTACATGATGTTCAGCAGGACGTAAAGTACCGGGATCAGATAGCACACCGACAGGCCTGCCGCGAACCAGTTGATGACCAGTGCGCCTGCCACGCACAACACAAAGAGAATGACTCCCTCCGTCCTGCTTACTGCCCCGCTGGCAAGCGGACGCCTGCACTTTGTGGGATGATTCCTGTCATTCTCGATATCACAGAGGTCGTTAAGGACATATACGGCAGAAGAGGCCAGCGAGAAAACAAAAAATCCCAGAGCGAGCTGGATCATTACCGTCTGCTCAAATACAACCTTGCCAAAAAGAGGCGGTATCATGACGATAACGTTCTTGATCCAGTGCTTGATACGCATCAGCTTGCAATAATCAACTGCCTTGCTCACTATTACTGCCCCCTCTGTCACCTTCGTTTATTTTAACAGGATTAGCCGGCAATGTCATCAAATGTAAAAAAGCCCCCGGAGCTTTTATGAAGCTTCAGGGGCTTGATCAGTTCCAAAAACTGATGATCAGATCTTGCCGTCAGAACCAAGAACGTACTTGATCTTGTGAGCTACCATCTCCTTAACAGCCTGACGAGCGGGCTTCAGGTACTGGCGGGGATCGAAGTGATCGGGATGCTC
>DFIB01000127.1 GCA_002371375.1 Mageeibacillus sp. UBA3708
CAACGTCATTTCCGAGAGGTGTGATGGCACCCATTCCCGTTATTACTACTCTTCTTGCCATATTCTTGATCTCCTTGGGGGCTTTATTACATATGCATTCCGCCATCAACGCTCAATACCTGACCGGTGATGTAAGATGCTTGATCTGATACGAGGAATGACACAGCATTCGCGATATCCTCAGGCTGTCCGTAACGCTTCATGGGGATAGCCTCGAGCATTGCTTCCTTGACCTTGTCGGACAATACCGCGGTCATGGGTGTCTCGACATACCCGGGGGCGATCGCGTTAGCCGTTACACCGCGTGAAGCGAGCTCTCTTGCAACGCTCTTGGTAAGACCGATAACGCCGGCCTTGGAAGCGGAGTAATTAGCCTGTCCTGCGTTGCCCTGGATTCCTACGATAGAGCTGATCGATACGATCCTGCCCGATCTCTGCTTCATCATGATGGGAGCAACTGCCCTTGTGAAATTGTAAGTGCCCTTGAGGTTGACAGCGATCACAAGATCGAAGTCCTCTTCCTTCATCCTTACGAACAGGCCGTCTCTTGTGATGCCTGCATTGTTTACGAGAACATCAACGGAACCGAATTCGGAATTGACTTCCTCAACAACCTTGTTTACCTCTTCCGAATCGGTAACGTTGCACTTGTAAGCCTTAGTCTTAACACCGAGCTTTGCTATCTCTGCGGCAGTCTCTTCAGAATTCTCGATGGGACATGCGTCGATGATTATAATGTTGAATCCTTCGCCTGCAAGCTTTGTTGCTATTGCCTTGCCGATTCCTCTTGCACTGCCTGTTACGATTGCTGTCTTAGCCATTGAGGGCCTCCTTTACTTTTGCTATATCTTCAACTGAAGATACATTTATTACCGGGATCTCCGGGATCGTCTTCTTAACAAATCCTGCTATTGTCTTGCCGGGGCCGATCTCGATGATGAGCTCGACTCCGAAGTCCTTCATCGTCCTCAACGACTGCTCCCACATAACAGGCGATGACACCTGTTTCTGGAGGAGGTCTCTGACTACGGAAGTATCATTTATTATCTCTGCGTTGCAGTTGGCAACATATGGAACTTCCAGATCAGACAGACCTGCATTATCGAGATACCTTCTAAGGTTATCTCCCGCGGGCTTGAGCATGGGTGAATGGAAGGGACCTGATACATTGAGTGGTACAACTTTCCTTGCACCTGCTTCCGACAGGAGAGGCATGGCCTTCCCGACTGCATCCTTCTTACCTGTAATGACGATCTGTCCGGGGCAGTTGTAGTTAGCCATCGTACAGCCGTCAATATCCTTGATAACGCTCTCGATCACATCACTGTCAAGACCGACGATCGCCGCCATCGTTCCCTCGCCTGCAGGAACAGTGTTGCTCATGAGGCTTCCTCTGATCCTGGTAAGTCTTACGGCATCGGCAAAAGACATCGCACCGGAAGCTACAAGCGCACAATACTCACCGAGTGACAGGCCGCCTGTGATATCAGGCTTGATGCCTTCATTCGTAAGTGCCCTTGTCATGATCATGCATGCCGTAACAAGTGCAGGCTGCGTGAACTCTGTTATGTTGATATCATCATTCTCCTCAAAAAGGAGCTTTGCCATATCGATCTCTGACGCATCAGACGCCACCTTTATCATGTCTTTCGCCCAGTCAAAGCTGTCGACAAAATCCTTTGCCATTCCAATCTTCTGAGCACCCTGACCCGGGTATGCAAATGCTATCTTCATCTGTTATTCAGATCTCCCTTCCCATGAGTTTTGCCGCGTCTGCAAACATCGTCTCGACGATGACCTTTGCAGGGCGCTGTTCATTGACAAGTCCTGCGATCTGGCCTGCCATGAATGTTCCTTCGTTCTTGTCGCCTTCCACAACAGCCTTGCGAAGACTTCCTACGGTAAGCCCCTCAAGCTCCTCGAAAGTAACACCCTTTGACTCCATCTCAAGATACTTGTTGGACAGCGCATTTCTTATCTGCCTTACAGGGTGGCCGTACGATCTTCCGGTAACCCTTGTGGAGTTATCCTTGGCCTTGAGGATCATGTCCTTATAATTCTGGTGAACATTGACCTCGTCACATGCGCAGAACACAGTACCGCACTGAACGCCTTCCGCACCGAGCATAAATGCTGCTGCAACACCTCTGCCGTCGGCGATGCCGCCTGCGGCGATAACGGGGATGGATACGGCATCGACCACCTGAGGGATGAGTGCCATTGTAGTTGCCTCACCGATGTGTCCGCCTGACTCCGTTCCTTCAGCAACAACTGCGGAAGCACCGCATTTCTCCATTCTCTTGGCAAGTGCAACACCCGCAATCACGGGGATCACTATGATGCCTGCTTCTTTCCACATTTCCATGTATTTCTCGGGAGATCCGGCACCTGTCGTAACGACCTTGACCTTCTCCTCGGCGATGACCTTGGCAATCTCGTCTGCTCTCGGATTCATGAGCATGAGGTTGACACCGAAAGGCTTATCCGTAGCCTCACGGCACTTCCTGATCTGGTCTCTTAACCAGTTCTCGTCAGCGCCGCCGACGCCGATTATTCCCAGACCGCCTGCTTCAGATACTGCAGCTGCGATATGCCAGTCTGCCACCCAGGCCATGCCACCCTGGAAAATGGGATACTTGATTCCGACTAATTCAGTGACTCTTGTACTCATCTTATGTGTCCTCCCGTATTAATACTCAATGTAGTTTGCAGCCCACGTGAGACCGCCGCCGAAGCTCGACAGGACGATCTTCTGTCCCTTCACGAGCTTGCCTTCCTTCTTCAGTCTGTCCATGAGGCTGGGTATACTTGCAGTTGATGTGTTACCGGTATCGTAGACAGTCATGGGGAACTTGCTGATATCCTGACCAAGGCGCTTTGCAATGGTCTCGATGATCCTCGCATTGGCCTGATGGAGAATAAAAAGATCTATGTCATTAAGGTCGAAGCTATACTTCTCAGACAGTTCCGTAATGATCTTTGGAACCTCCGTAACTGCAAATCTGAATACATCCCTGCCGTTCATCTGGAACATGGTGCTCTTGAGGAATCCTTCCTCCTCCCACCTCTTGGGCTGCATCCTTGCCTCAGCCGTAAGACACTCAGCCTTGTTGTATGTTGCATGCATGATGAACCTGTTCTTCGAAGCTGACTCGTCAGCAACGAGCACTGCTGCACCTGCACCGTCACCGAAGAGGATACATGTACCCCTGTCCTCCCAGTCGACGAAGTTGGACAGGCATTCAACGCCTACCACAAGAGCCTTGCTGCAGTTGCCGGATTCGATAAAACTCTGCGCCGTATTATATGCAGCAAGCCACCCCGGGCAAGCCGAGTTAATGTCGAAGCATCCGCATCCGTCAGCGCCTACAGCCTCCTGCACGCAGCAGGCCATCGTAGGGATGACTTTGTCCGGAGTTGTACATGATACCACGATAAGATCTATCTCTGAGCCGTCGATGCCGGCATCCTCAAGTGCTCTCTGAGCAGCGATACCGGCCATATATGAAGGCTTCTCCACGAGGGGATCTGATATATGACGCTGTGCGATGCCTGTCCTCTCCTGAATCCACTCATCGCTCGTCTCTACGATCGCGGCAAGATCGTCATTTGTAACTATTCGCTTGGGCAGGTATGATCCAAGCCCTGCTATTCTGCCAGTCATTTTTTCCTCCTGATATCTATGGTAGCGGACCATAAATAGTTTGATTATCAAAGTATTACACAGGAAGTGCCTTTCGTCAAGCAAAATCAAGCATTCGAGCGTTCCAAATAACAGAATCTCGCAATAACGCTGAATTTCTTAAGATCATCCGTGGCTATTTTGTATTTTCTGCCCCATGAGGATATGTCAAACATTCCCCTGTCCTCATCGTAGTCCGTTATCGTGACATAATGCTGCCCGACCTTGTCCCTGGGCTGAATACTGTCGGGATCGTATAATGTAACATTGTTAAAAGGTGCTCTGATCAGAAGGATCACGGGAATATCCTGCTTCAGGACCTGCTTTGTCCTCTCGACAAAATTACGCCTGTAGGATCTGACTTTTGCAGTTAATCCCAAGCTCCTGATCAGCTTCTTCAGACCTCTTTTGAGTCTGGGCAGAGTGACTCCGAGGCTTCCGACAAAGTACTGTCCGAATACCTTGATCTCCTTCTTCCAGAACGGTATCCTCACGGGCTTTATGTAGGTCGACGCGTCCGTCAGCTTCTTCATGTATTCAGCGCGGCCGATCTCCTCTACTCCCTGCATGTGCAGGAGGCTGTCAAGGCCTGCAACGATGCCGCAACCGGAATTGATGAGGACTTTATCATCCCACCACATCTGGCTGCCGCCGTAGCTGCCCCTGCCGTCCGGATCAATGCAGGATACAGGCTTCATCCCAGCACTGCCTCCGCCCAGCACCCTTCGAAAGGCATTCCCTTCAGGGTGATCACACCTGCCTCTTCAAGCAGCTTCCTGCTCTCATATACATTTCCCCTTGAAGGGCACGGTCCCATATAGCACGGGATGCCCTCACTGCGCGCCCTGCGGACAAACTCACAAAGACCCTTTGAATCTGCCGTTCCGGAATGATAGCATTCGATCACCACAGCTTCAGCACCTTCAGTCGATAATGCCTCATATGGAAATCCGGGTGCCGCAGGTATCGTGATAACGCCGCCGTGAACGCCGCCACCCGCGATAAAGCTCTCTGCTCTCTTCCTGTACTCCTGTGACTTGAAGTCGATCTTGCGCTTGGCACCGGAGTCGATAAATGACTTGATGTCCCCCATGATATCAGGTGATGTGCAGCTCGAAGCGTGCACGAAAGTCGATTCTTCCATAAAGCTGTCATTGAATACCACACCGAAAGTCTTGCTCCCGATCTTCCCCTCGATCCCCGCTCCCAGGAACCCGAGCGACAGCCTGATATTGCCGATCGCATCGCTTCCTGACTGCGACGGCGGCATCTTGCTGCCCGTGATCACCACCGGGAGATTGAGATGTGACAACACCCTTATCGCCAGTTGCGCAAAGAAAGCAATGCTGTCAGTCCCGTGAAGTATCAGTACTCCCGAAGGCTCGAACTTCCCGACTGCCTCCGCTATCCCGGTCAAAGCTTTCCTGTAGTCAGCAACAGTGGCGTTCTCGGATGAATAGCCCGACATTGCCACAAGATCGTAGATGAACCTTCCGTCGATCTTCTCAAAAAAAGACGCATCCCAAGCCAGTACAGACTGCCTGACAACTCCGCCTGATAGTTCGGATGTTATTGTGCCTCCGAGTGATACGACCAGTATATTTGATTTGGCTTTGGACATTTTATAAACCTCGTTGATCCTGTATAATTTATACATTAAGGATAACATACCGCCGTACAAAAAGAACGGGGTAATGAGGCTTGCAGGAGGTTCCGATGGTAACAAAGGCGAATGATGAATTACTGCAGGAGACATATCAGGAGAATCTTAAGAAGATTCCTCCTTTCTTCAGGCTCACGAAGAAGTCGTTGATAACAGCCGGATGCGTACTCGCAGTGATACTTATCTTGCTCGTTGTATTTATATTTGTGTTCATACCTTTCGGAAGTGCAGACTCCCTTCAGAACCTCGAGAATCTGGTCAATCTCTGGGCATATATAATCGTGGCGGCGATACCGGTACTGGCTGTCGTAGTGTGGTTTCTTATATGCCGTTATCTGGACGGCAAAGCTTTTCGCGAGGCCTCGGAATTCGCGCTCAAGCACGCACAGTGGGAAGAGGAGAGACTCAAGGAATCCCACAGGGAGCTTCAGTTCGAGCATATCGAACAGCCGGCAGCCGTTCCCGTCAAGTCGGGCAAAGGCAGAACATGTCCCGAATGCGGCGCGCCCATGATGCCCATGGAATCCCGCTGCACGGTCTGTGGCGCCAGGTATCATGATTGACTGATAATCACGTAGAGTTTATACTATCCCCAATTTAGGGATAGGACGGAATAACAAAATGCAGGAAGAAACTGTTAAGAAAAAAAGCGGCTTTCTCTTATTCTTCAAGATACTGAGCATAATCCTCATCATAGGCGTGGTGGCGCTCGTCGGTTATCTGAGCTACCGGTTCCTGTCAGACCCCAAGGAGTTCTCCGGCTGGATCAGGAGCCACGGCATGTGGGGATATCTCGTTTATATCGGGATCACGATCCTTCAGATAATTATCACGGTAATCCCGGGAGGACCGCTGGAACTTGCAGGAGGATATGCTTTTGGGGCGTTCCTGGGAACACTGCTGTTCGTTATCGGAGCCTTCATCGGCAGTCTCATATCGTTCGGCCTCGTGCGCAAATTCGGGCGTGACTTTGTCGAGGCTCAGTTCTCCAAGAAGCAGATCAAAAAGCTGTCGTTCCTCGAAGACGAACAGAAGCTGAACTTCATCTTCATGATACTGTTCATCATACCGGGATGCCCCAAAGACCTGCTCTGCTATGTTGCAGGCCTCACGAGGATGAAGCTGTCAGCCTTCTGCGTCATTGCCACCCTGGGACGTCTTCCGGCCGTCATTGGAACAGCCGTCGGCGGCCAGGCGATCGAGGCAGGCAACTACACCATGGCGATCATCGCCTTTGCTGCGACTGCGGCAGTAAGCCTCGTCGGAATGCTCATCTATTCAGCCATAATCAAGAGGAAGAACAGGAAATCCGATACAGCGTCGGGTTCATTGTGAACAGCCGCACAGTGATTATTCAGAACTCTTGATATTAATTCGGAGCAATTCAGATATCTTCGTATTTTCTTCGTATGAATTCGTATGAATTCGGAGCCTTTTGACGGCTCTCAGGCCTTATAATATAGGCATGGATTTTTATAGAATGTACGAGCTTCAGATATCATATCTTACAAAGCGCCTGGCGGAGATACCGCACGGGAGTTTTGGTGTGCGCAGAGGTGAAGCTGTAGTCAATGTTACATATGATCCGTGTGATAAGACAGTTGATTATAATCACAAGAAAGTATACAGGATCGACTCCGCACAAGGCCGGCAGTTGAGTCCGTTTATCACCGAATATACTAAGATCAGCGGTCAATTGGATACACTGAAGTTGCGGTGGAACGGTATCTTCAGATACGCTCCGCGTTTGGTGGATTACCCGTTGAGTAAAAAGCGACAGACATTCATGACAGACGAGTTTTACCGCAATGCCAAAGAATATGCTAATCCGGTAGCCATCGAGCATCCTATCGAATATAACGGCAGGATACTCCGTTCGAAGAATGAGCATATGTGCTGTCAGGTGCTGGATAAGCTCGGACTTGAATATAAGATCGAGATAGCAGTCGGCGATGAATACGCCAACATTCTGTATCCTGACATCACATTTCTTGTTCCCAGCCA
>DFIB01000179.1:0-2366 GCA_002371375.1 Mageeibacillus sp. UBA3708
ATTGAGCTCTACTCTGCATACGCAGCCTGCCTTCGGCGCCCTTGCGCCAAACCCTGCGGAAGTCCGCTCGCAACCCCTTCGACAGACTTCCATACTGTTGTATAATGCACATATGACTAAGAAAAAACTCATTCTGATCATACCGTTATCGGTAATACTGATCCTGACCGTGTCGTTCTTTGTGTATGCGGGCATATACTATCATGCGGATGCGGCGGCGGACTATGCCGCCGGTAACGCGGACAAGCTGGACGGGGTTATACTGCTGGCCGCATATCCGGCGTCGAAGCTGGATGGCAGGCTTAAGACAGTGCTGATATACGGATCTGAGGATAAGGTTCTCAACGCCGGCAGGTATGAGGATAATCTGAAGAATACACCGGATGACAGAACGGAGCACATCATACAGGGCGGCAACCATGCGCAGTTCGGATCGTACGGGGAACAGAAGGGTGACGGGACTGCATCCATAACCGGCAAAGAACAGGTCGACGAGACTGTGTATGTCATTATTGGGACAGTTTTGGTAAAATAATACCGGCGAATATATTCGTAATCTTTGTGAAAGGCTGGTGTTAACATGGCTAATTCCCCTTTATCCAAACTTAAGATACTATATATGTACGACTACTTTATCCACGAGGTTGATCCGTCTGACGGAGACGGGGTAACTGTGGCGGAGATCATTGATATGCTGAAGGAGAAGACGGGTGAGATTTTCGAGAGGAAATCGATCTATTCGGACATATCGAAGATCAACGAGTATGTGACGGCGTCGAAGGGGTTCGGCAAGGGCGACTTCATATATCATGACGGCAAGAGGTACTTCAGAGGGGAGCTTGCGGATGAGATTCTCCTGGATGAGGCGCGCCTTATATCCGATTCACTGAGGACGACTGAGTTCGTTCCCGAGCAGCTGTACAGCAAGTTCGAGAAGATGTTTCCGGCATTCTTCAATGTTGAGAAGAACAGCAGCGCGGTTAGGCTTTATTCGAGGTATCAGACGGCCAACAAGTCGGCGAATAACCATATCAGGGATATACTTACGTTCTTCAGGGCGAGCATTGAGGACAAAGAACCTCTGCGGTTCACATACGGGTATAAAGTGACTAACACTGTTGTCGGCAGCGAATTCGTGGTGTCGCCTCTCGTGCTTGACTGGACGAACCGTCATTACTATCTGATCGCCATAGATAATCTGGAGCTATACAGTAAGTTCGGGCTCGGTACGAGCGTGACTGACAGTGAACTGAGTACGTGCATCAAGAGATTCAGGCTCGACAGGATAGGCTCGTACACGGGCGTCGTGTACGGCAGGGATGCTGCGGGATACATGGAGAAGAATCTTCCCAGGCAATATGAGATGATCTTTGCAGGTGAGAAGGACCTCAGGAAGCCTCAGAAGAATGAGGTGGCAGCTGAGTACCTTAGTTATCACGGATTCAGAAGCGATGCGTCGCAGAAGAAGCATGTTTCCTCATATATCAGCAATTCTTTCGAAGGATACAGCTCAGTGATCAACCTCAAGACTATCAGGATGTCGATAGAGGCAGCTGACAAGGAGAGCAGCAATGCGTGGAAGAACGTGCTTCAGGCTTTCTCGGTGCTCAAGGACGAGTTTCCGATAGCGAGCGGATCGATCGTGGAGCAGGAGGCTGACAAGAGAATGACTTTCGCGGTGGAAGCACCTGACGTGCCGCCGCTGTACAAATTCCTGTTCAGCATCTATACATTTGAATCCGTGAAATTCACGATCGAGAATGAGGAGATACGTGACAAATTCAGGAAATACATCGCAAGGGCGCTTGAGTCGTTGCAATAAAGCCGATTGTGATTTATAATTTTGGGGTTATTTATTTGTTTTAATAAAGGAGTAATTATATGCAGCCTTTAGGTCTAAATGAGATCCGCGAGAGATATCTCAGTTTTTTTGAATCAAAGGGACACCTGAGATTGCCTTCATTCTCGCTCGTTCCGAAGAACGACAAGTCCATTCTTCTGATCAATGCGGGCATGACACCGCTCAAGCCCTACTTTACGGGTGCCGAGACGCCTCCGTGCAGAAGGATCACGACATGCCAGAAGTGCATAAGGACACCTGATATCGAGAACGTCGGCCACACGGCGCGTCACGGAACTTATTTTGAGATGCTGGGTAACTTCTCGTTCGGTGATTATTTTAAGAAAGAGGTTATTCCGTGGGCATGGGAGTTCCTGACAAAGGACCTCGAGATGGATCCGGAGCTTCTCTATCCTTCAGTTTACGAAGAAGATGATGAGGCTTTTGAGATATGGAACAAGGTTATCGGTATCCCCGCCGAGAGGATCACGAGACTTGGCAAAGAAGATAACTTCTGGGAGCACGG
>DFIB01000179.1:2464-21601 GCA_002371375.1 Mageeibacillus sp. UBA3708
GAGCACGGCTGCGGCAAGCCCGACTGCCGTCCGGGGTGTGAGTGCGACAGGTTCGTTGAGATATGGAACCTTGTTTTCTCACAGTTCGACAGACAGGAGGACGGCTCATATCTGCCTCTTGCCCAGAAGAATATCGATACAGGCGGAGGACTTGAGAGATTTGCATGCGTAATGCAGGGCGTTGAGAACCTCTTTGAGGTGGATACCGTAAGGAAGATCCTGGATACGGTCTGCGAGAAGGCCGGTAAGACGTACGGCGCAGACCAGAAGGACGATGTCGCCATCAGAGTTATCACCGATCATATGAGATCTTCAACCATGATGATCTCGGACGGTGTCATTCCTTCTAATGCAGGCGCCGGATATGTGCTGAGAAGACTTATGAGAAGAGCCGCAAGATTCGGCAGACTCCTGGGTATCGAAGGCAAATTCCTTGCAGACATTGCTGATGTCGTCATCGACCAGAACAAGGACGCATATCCCGAACTCGTATCCAAATACACTATGATCATGACGATAATCAACAAGGAGGAGGATGACTTCCTCAGAACTGTTGAGGCCGGTACTGCGATCCTCAACGACATGATCGGGGCAGCCAAGGCTTCAGGCTCTTCTGTACTCTCAGGAGAGGACGCATTTAAGCTCCACGATACATACGGATTCCCTCTTGACCTTACTAAGGAGATCGCTGCAGATAACGACCTTACCGTTGATGAAGACGGTTTTGCCGCCGCAATGAAAGAGCAGAAGCAGAGAGCACGCGAGGCAACGAAGAAGAATGTTTCCGACACCGCATGGGGCGGCAACAAGCTCCCTGACGAACTCCTTGAAGACAAGTCTTCCACAGAGTTCCTCGGATACGATCAGCTTGCCACGGATGCAAAGCTTATCTACCTTATGAAGGCAGATGATGAGGGTGCACTCCACATCGTAGATGAGGTTTTTGAGGGAGATAAGGCTGTAGCGATCTTCGATAAGACTACAATGTATGCCACAATGGGCGGACAGGTTGGCGACAGCGGGATCATCTGCAATGATGACTTCGAAGCAGACGTCATCGATGTCGCCAAGGATAACGCTTCCAAGTATCTGCATACGATCGACATCAGGAGAGGTTCCATCAAGAGCGGCTGCAGTGTCAGGATCGAAGTGAACAAAGAATCGAGAATGGCAACATGCCGCAATCACACATCAACACACATTTTGCAGGCTGCTTTGAGGAGCGTCCTCGGCGACCATGTCCAGCAGAAGGGATCGTACGTCGATCCGGACAAGCTGAGATTCGACTTCACACACTTCGCAGCCATGTCTGACGAGGAGATCAGCAGGGTTGAAGCAATAGTAAATAATGCGATCCTTGAGGATATGCCTGTCATCACGAGAGTTATGAAACAGGATGAGGCAAGGAAGCTCGGCGCCATGGCCTTCTTCGATGACAAGTACGGCGATGAGGTAAGAGTAGTAAGTATCGGTGACGATCCGGATAACGCTTTCTCCATCGAGTTCTGCGGCGGTACGCACATGAAGCATACATCTCAGGCTGGACAGTTCAGGATCATATCCGAGACGGGTATCGCGTCCGGTATCAGAAGGATCGAGGCTGTCACGGGCAAGGCTTGCTACGAGATGGCTGTTGCAGACCGCAATGTGATCGGCGAAGTTGCCGACACGCTGAAGGTCAACAGGGACCAGATAGTCAGGAAGAGCGAGAACCTCCTTACAGAGATCAAGACGCTCGAGAAAGAAATCGCTCAGATCCAGAAGGCAGCTGCAGGCAATGTGGCTGATGAAGCTGTCAATAATGCCGTTACGATCGGATCGACTAAGGCGGTATTTGCGAAGGTTGATGTTGCCGACGCTCCTGCTTTGAGAGATATGGCAGACCAGATAAGAGACAGGCTTGAGAACGGATTCGTTTTCCTTGCTGCTGTTAACGGAGACAAGGTGCTGTTCACCGCAATGGCTACAAAGTCTGCTGTTGACGGCGGAGCACACGCAGGTAATGTCATCCGCGAGGCAGCAAAGGCGGCCGGCGGCGGCGGTGGCGGAAGACCCGACATGGCACAGGCAGGCGGCAAGGATGTTAGCAAGATAGACGACGCTCTGGCAGCAGCCAGGAGCGCGCTGGAATCCCAGATAGGAGGCTGATGATATGTGCTTATTCTGTGATATCGTCGAGGGTAAGATCCCTTCGACAAAGGTTTATGAGAACGATAAGGTGTTGTGCTTCAACGACATCAATCCTGCGGCACCCGTACATGTGCTTGTTGTTCCCAAGAAGCATTTCGATGATATCAGGGATATAGCAACAGCCGAAGACGGAGCTGAGTATCTGAGCGCTGTAGCTAAGGCGGTCGATGAAGTCGCTAAGATCAAAGGCCTTGATAATGGTTTCAGAGTGATCAATAACTGTGGCGAAGACGGCGGTCAGACCGTGATGCATGTGCATTTCCACGTTGTAGGCGGTCTTAAGCTTAACGAGCATATACTCTGACAGCAATGGCATATAAGTTCTATGGCTGGCAGGATGCGACAGTTCCTGCGGTAGGTGACGAATACAAAGGTATCACTTCGCCGCAGGCGCTGTACGACGCTCTGTCAGGCATATGGTGCGCAGATACGTGCGCACCGAGGATGAGGGATGAATGGAGCCCTGAGAACAGAACATTGGGTCAGTGCTCCATTACCGCATTCCTCGTTCAGGATATTTTCGGCGGGAAAGTTTACGGAATATTAAGACACGGGGGCAATTATCACTGCTACAATGTAATAGGAAATGCCGTCTTTGACCTGACGAGCGAGCAGTTCGGTGATGAGGTGCTCGATTATTCGGATAATCCCGAACAGTTGCGGGAAGTGCATTTCGCCAAGAAAGAGAAGAGACTTCGCTACGAGTATCTCAAGGCAAAACTCAAGGAAGTAACGGAGAGACAGTTATGAACGAATTCAACTCCCTGTCCATATCCCTGACTGTTGCGGCATTTATCGTATGTCTGTCCAATATCGTTTTTACGCAGACTCAGGGCAGAATGGGGAAGAAGCAGAACAGGATCTTCATGATGCTCCTCATCATTGTTGCCCTGAATTCCGCCTGCACCTCTGTCACGGCGTTCTTCAAGCCCTTCTCGTTTACATCCGAATCAGCGCATCTGGCTTCTGAGATCGCGAGATATTTCTATTATGTTTTCCACACCGTGCTTGCTCCGTTATTCTTCTTCTACACGGCAAGAGTATGCGGCGTTACATTCAGAACGAAGCCGGTGATGAAGTACCTTCTGAACGGGGTATTCCTTGCTACAGAGCTGATGGTTCTTGTCAATCCGATGACGGATCTCGTGTATTATCTCGATGAGAACTATGATTACCATCGCGGATGGGGAATGATACTCGTATATCTGACAGCGGCCGTATTCGTGTTCCTGGCAATCCTTTTCCTTACCACATCCTGGAAGGCGCTGACGGTCAAGAGACGTACGGGAATCGTGCTTTTTGCATCCATTGCAATATCGGGGATCATCATTCAGATGGTGTCCACAGAGCTCAAGGTTGAACTTTTTGCAGAGGCGATCGGTCTCACCGGTCTGATGATCATTATCGAGAATGAGGATGACAGGCTCGACCCGAATACGGGTGTATATAACCGTCAGGCACTCATGATGGATCTCGGAAGTTACATTATCAACAACAATCCTCTTCACGCTGTAGTCATCAGGATCACGACGCCGGACATAATCACCCACAGAGTTGATATTGACAGTTCGGATATGGTCGGGAGCGCCGTTGCGGAATACCTCAAGACTCTTGTGAAGAGATTCAATATCTACCGTTCCGGACCTAAGAGTTTTGTGTTGATCATATTTGATGCAAACAGTGACAGACCGATGGAGATCGCAGAGAATGTCAAGACAAGATTCGAGAAGCCGTGGCTGTTATCGGATACGGTGGCACTTCTGTCATGTGCGATCCAGGTAACCGGCATTCCCGGCGTTGTGAACAGCGTCAAGGACGCAATGTACATGTTCGACAGCCAGCCGCCGTCGAATACTGATAAGAAGATATTCTACGGCGAAGATCTCGATTATCTCGTTAAGAGGATTTCCATTGAGAAATCGCTTGCATCAGCCCTGTCTTCGAACAGATTTGAAGTGTACTATCAGCCGACATACAGTATTAAAGATATGACTCTTCACGGAGCTGAGGCTCTTGTGAGACTTCACGATGACAATATGGGAATGATCTTCCCTGATGAGTTTATACCTCTGGCTGAGGAGAACGGGCTTATTGACTTGATCGATGACTTTGTCCTTCTTGAGGTCTGCAAACTTATAAAGGAAGAAGATCTGCCGGCGCATGGAATCGACTGCATCAATGTCAACTTGTCCGTGATCCAGTGTATGAAGCCCGGTTTTGTTGAGCGTATCAAGGGTATTGTCGAAGAGGCCGGAGTTGATAAGAAGTATATTAATTTCGAGATTACTGAGTCATTGTCCGCATCCAATTACGATATTCTAAGCGATGTCATATCATCACTTAAACATGAGGGATTCAGATTCTCCATGGATGATTACGGTACGGGTTATTCAAATATGCGTGCTCTCGCCAAGATGGACCTTGACATAATCAAGATCGACAAGAGCATCCTGTGGGAGGCTGAAGAGAGTGAACTCGGTGAGATCATACTTGAGAATAACATCCGTATGATCCACCAGATGAGAAGGAAAATACTTGTTGAAGGAGTAGAGACCGGTAAGCAGATAGAGCTTCTGAAGCCTTTGGGAGTCAATTATCTGCAGGGATATTATTTCTCAAAACCGGTTCCGAAGGATATCTTCCTTAAGATAGTTCACGGAGAGAATTAGTAATTTCTTTGTGCATTGGGAGAGGTGGCAATGCAGAACGTAATGATCACAGGTGCCGGAAGAACATATGCTTTAGGTTATAATCTTGTCCTGCGTTATCTCGAGCGCGGCGATCTTGTTGTCGCGACGGTGCGCAAACCTAACAACGCACTCACCGGATTACAGGAGCGTTACGGTGACAGGCTTATCATCCTGATTATGGACATAGGCGATACGGAGTCTGTTAACAGGGCGGCAGCAGAACTTAGCGGGAAGATGGGCCATCTCGACCTCATCGTGAACAATGCAGTCACCGTATCGCCTGATTGTGATAAAGAATTCTGGGATCTCAACCTGGACTATATCGCGGGAACGGTCAATGTCACGGCTGTTGGGGCGATGCGCGTTATCAAGGCTTTCTATCCGCTGCTCAAGAAGAGTCCGACAACGGCGCTTATTATCAACATATCTTCTGAGGCCGGCAGCATAAGCAAGTGCTACAGAACGAGGCAGATCGAGTACGGCATGGCCAAAGCAGCTCTTAACATGGCTACGATGAATCTGGCCAATACATTCAAAGATGATGATCAGATCAACATTTTCTGCGTTCATCCGGGCTGGATCAGGACCGACGGGCGCGAAGACAATCCGGCTCCATTGTCATCATACGAGGCGGCGGGAATACTCATGGATCTGTTCGAGCATAGGAGGTTCGACAAGGATGGTCACCGGTTCATCACGAATGAAGGTGAGGATTATCCGTTCTGAAAGGCATATAGCCTCAAAAACGTTTGCACAGATAAATAAAAAAATTGCTATAATCTAATTATATGATATTGACGGAGGTGTGATATGGCTGAGGAGAATAAGAATCTGTCTGTAGCAGATGCCATCCTTGCAGAGACAGCAGATCTTTATGAAGACGAGGTAGATGCGGTTGCCGAGGAAGTGGTTGCCGACGTTAGAGAAGAGGAGAAGAAAGCTGCGGAGAAATCATCAGAGAAGTCATCTGAAGATGTTGCTCCTGCAAAGCGCTCTTCAGCATTTGTTCCGGCGCTCAAAGAGAAGGCATCAGAGACGGCAGCAGAGGTGGAATCAGCAGCTTCTTCAGCAGCAACGGCCGTAACTGCGGCAGCAACGGCTACAGCGGCAGAAGTATCGTCAGTTGCATCGGCTCCGGCAGCTACGCCGGTTCCGGAAGCAGGCCCGGCTTTCAAAAAGAGTGAAGCAGTCGCCGCTATAGAAGCAAAAGAAGCTGCAAAACTCGAACGCAAGAATGAGCGCGAAGAGAAGCAGGCTGCAAAACGCAACGCAAAGCGCGCAAGACGTCAGGCACTGATCGACCAGTGTCCTAAAGAATACAAGCCCGTTGCCACCTCGACCTTCTTCTGGTGCGGTGTGCTGTGCTACCTTCCGATCCTCGGAGTTATCTTCACGATAATCTTCTCGATCTTCCCGATCAACAAGAATATCAAGAACTACGCAAGAGCCGTGCTCATCGGCTACTGTATCCTCCTGATCGTTACCATGATCCTGTGCCTCATCCTCTTCTTCGTCACTCCGACTGCGACAAAGAACGAGATACTCGCTGCGATCCAGAAGATCAAGGGTGCAATCAAATTCTGATATTTGGTTATGATTAGTTTTTGACCCAATCCCCCGCAGGCGGTAATGCCGGCGGGGGATTATTTTGGTGGAGTGAGGTCATCACCCCGGAGGTGCGCGAAGTGTGTGTTGATCATTCCCGTGTCAGGACCAGGTCATCTATCGCAGAATCTATTGCAGAATAGAGCATCTTCTCGATCTGTTCCGCGTTTATACTGTAAGCGTCTCCGATCCGTACTACTACGAAGTCTTTCATTTCGACAAGCTTGTTAGTCACGCAGGCGGCGGTGTTGTGATAGGACTTGCCCACGTATTGTGACTTGTCCATGGCGCCGTCAACCTCGACGATTATTACCTTGTCGATCTCCGGGACGTAGAATGTAATGTCCGGAAAGAAGTAAGTGTAGTCGTCGAATTGGATAAGGATCTCCTCTTTATACTCATATCCCATCTTCTCAACGACCTGCGCCACGATAAACTCGTTCTTGGAGCGAAAGGTATGTCCCTTGTACTTGACGGGATTCTTGATCTCGCGCGGATTCTGATTAGGCTGCGAGTTCTCATAAAAATCATGATCAAATCTGTCGGGCTTGATCTTTGTGAGAGGAAAACGGTATTTACGCGGATTACCCGCAAAGTTTGTCTTCCAAAGTGACAGAGCTGCGTCCAGATCCTTTTTGAGTATCAGATATTCGTTAATCAATTCGGACAACACTCTCCCACGCTTTGATGTTACATAATACCTCCGCTTGTTATTGCGGGAGATCTTGTTGTTGTCCGGGTCATAAAACAGATAAACGGCATTTCTTCCTTGATACTCACTAATGAAACCGTGAGGCAGCTGCGATATCTTATCCCTAAGATACGCGATTCTCAATTCCAGATGTCTTTTTGTTATCTTGCACATAGGCGCATTCTACACTCAAGTCAAGCGCAAAAAGCTCCGAATTAATACGAAAATATAACAATTTGTTATCACTGTACGAATAAAGGTGCTGTTTTGAAATGAATTGCGGTAGTCAGATGCCTCATTCTTGTTTTGCCGCCTCGAAAAGGCGAGTATTGGAGAGGAAGGAGGATGGAGGAGTAACCGGCCGGCGGCCGGATCAGCGTAAAATAACCCGTAAAAGGAACACCCGGGGTGCCCCTTTTGGGTGTCATTCCGGTCGGGTCAGCATAAAATAACCCGCAAAAGGAACACCCGGGGTGCCCCTTTTGGGTGTCATTCCGGCCGGATCAGCGTAAAATAACCCGTAAAAGGAACACCCGGGGTGGCCATTTTGGGTGTCATTCCGGCCGGAACAGCATAAAATAACCCGTAAAAGGAACACCCGGGGTGCCCCTTTTGGGTGTCATTCCGGCCGGCTCTACGCAAAATAACCCGTGAAAGTGGTATCATTAGCAATATGGTACGCAGGATATCTTTACTACTGACGATTGTTTTATCAATTCTGTTGACCGCTGCTTCGTGTAGCTTTGATCTCAGCATGCCTACTGTTCAGTCACACGAACAGGTCGATGAGAGCAGCATCGACGTCGACCTGTCCTCCATGAGCGGCACGGTTGTGTATTCTGCGGTCTTTGACATGCTCAACAATCCTGATGAGTACCGCGGCAAGACGATCAGGATGCGCGGACAGTTCATGGTTTACAATTATGAGGATACGGGTAATTATTATTTCACGTGCCTGATACAGGACGCGACAGCCTGCTGCCAACAGGGACTGGAATTCACATATAAGCCGGATTATACATATCCGACAGACTTCCCGGAGCCCGGGGAGGAGATAACCGTAACCGGTATATTCGATACATACGAAGAGAAGGGCTACACCTACTGCAGGCTCAGAGATTCCATTATCGGTTGAAGTGCTCCTTGAGCTTTGCAAATGATTCGTCGCTGATAACATGCTCTATGCGGCATGCATCCTCGGCAGCAGTCTCTTCGGACACGCCGATCGACTTAAAGAACGAACTGATGACATTGTGACGCTCATATATCTTCTCGGCGATCTCTCTGCCGGAGTTGGTAAGTGTCAGGTACCCCTTGTCGTCAACAGTGATATACTTCTCTGTCTTCAGAATCTTAACGGCTCTGCATACACTCGGCCTCGAGAAGCCCATGTTCACAGCCAGGTCATTTGACCTGACATGCTCGTGCTTCTTGCCGAGAACAAGCAATGTCTCAAGATACATCTCGCCTGATTCACCCAAAACCATATATGATCCTCCTGTCAATCGCGTTGTAAGTTATGACAAACTACGATTAGCATAACACAAATTACGGATTTAGACACATTCCATTTGCGTCAAACTTGTATGCTTTCCCGCGCTGATTGTTTTGCCATAACGTGAACCCGTTTTATCCCGGCGGTGAATTGTCTTTATTATCAATACCTGAAAGCCGCTCACTCAGAGCTTTTCCTGTCCAGTCCCCTGTACAAGGTAAAATACATTGCAAGGAAGCTGGCGGTTCCGCCTATGACATTGGATACGGGCTCGGCCCAGAATATTCCGCTGACCGGAGGATCAAGGTAGACGGGAAGGAGGAGCGTCAGCGGGACTACAAGGATTAGTTTGCGGAATATTGAGAAGAACACCGCACGGCCTGCTTTGCCGAGAGCCATGAATGTCGACTGTCCCGAGAACTGCAGTGCCATGAAGATATAGGCCATGAAATAGATATGCAGATAAGGAACGGCTATCTGATTAAGCATCACGTCGTCGCTGAACATCCTGATGAATACCTGCGGAAAGATGAGGATCAGGAGCCATGCGACAAGTGTATATCCCGCTGCCAGCATAAAGGTGAATCTGATGCATTTCGCTACGCGGTCATGCTTGCCTGCGCCGTAATTGAATCCCAGTACCGGCTGCGCTCCTGATGTGATCCCGGTGACGGCAAGTCCCATTATTGACCTGACGGAATTGACTATTGTCATGATGCCGACATAGATGTCACCGCCGTAGAGCTTCAGCTGCCTGTTGCAGACCATCTGGACGGCACTGTTGGTGAATTCCATGACGAAGCCGGTGAAGCCTATAGAGACTATCTCAAAGCAGATTCCGGGCTCGAATACCACGTCCCTGGACCTCAGCCTGATCGTGCTCTTAGGACCTGCCAGGAATGACAAAACCCATACAAATGACACAGCCTGTGATATGAGCGTCGCAACGGCGGCGCCTCTTATTCCCATGCCCAGCGCGAAAATAAACACCGGGTCGAGTATGGTGTTGATCACAGCGCCGGACAGTGTCGTTATCATTGCCTTGACCGGAAATCCCTGGGCGGAGATATAGAAATTCAGTCCCGAGGACACCATGAGCATCACGGTGCCCCACAGATATATGTTGAGATATGCCTCCGAATACGGATATGTCGCATCTGAGCCGCCCAGGGCATAGATGACAGGCCGCTTGAACAGAAGGCAGACGGCGGTAAGAACAACTGATGAGGCGAGCAGCATAATGAATGAGTTGTGCATGACACGCCGCGCCTTGGAATCGTTGCCGGCACCTCTTGCCATGGCAAAGATGGGCGAGCCGCCCTGCCCGAACAGCAGCGTGAAAGCTGAGATTATCGTGATGAGTGGGAAGGTGAGGCCGAGCCCGGTGAGCGCATCCGTTCCGACATCCTTGATGTGACCGATATAGACTCTGTCGACAATGTTATAAAGAAGCGTGGCAAGCTGCGAGGCCGTAAGAGGTACGGCCTGTGACAGGACGATCTTCGGGATGGATCCGCTGCCGAAATCTTTGTTTGAATTTGCCTTAATCATAGCAAATATAATAGCACGGACGGTCTCTACCACAAACTCTTTGTATTCTGATTGTGGATATGTTACAATAAATTACGTTCTGTATCGGAGAATTTTATGATATCTGAATATATTGTCAACAAGATTGACGAGGCATTACAGCTCGAATGGATCAAGGTCCATTACCAGCCGGTTATACGTTCACTCACAGGTGAGCTGTGTGGTTTTGAGTCGCTGGCAAGATGGGAAGACCCTCAATTAGGCAGATTGGGTCCTGACAAGTTCATCGGAGCACTGGAAGACTGTAAGCTGATATATAAGCTGGACTGCTATATGGTCGATAAGGTCTGCCGCGACATTCACGACAGGTTTGATGCCGGCCTGGAGATGGTTCCCGTATCGATCAATTTCTCCAGACTTGACTTTCTTATCTGCGACATGCTCGACATAGTCGAGAAGGCGGTGGAGAAGTATGATATTCCGCGCGATTACATTCATATTGAGATAACTGAGAGTATGGTCGTATCAGACGGTGAACTGATGCGCAGGATCATCGACAGGTTCAGGAATAAGGGCTACGGAATCTGGATGGATGATTTCGGGAGCGGGTATTCATCGCTCAACCTTCTGAAGGATTTCAGCTTTGACGTGCTCAAGATGGATATGAAATTCCTGTCTTCATTCAACGTCAAGTCCAAGTCGATCATGAGATCGGTCGTCAACATGGCTAAAGACATCGGTATCATGACGCTGGCTGAGGGCGTTGAGACGATCGAGGAAGCGGATTTCCTCAAGGAGATAGGATGCGGAAGGCTTCAGGGATATTATTTCGGCAAGCCGGAACCGTTGGATGTTGTTTTCGAGCATCTGAAGGAGAAGGGGATAAGTACCGAAGGCAGGAGATGGCATCATTTCTATGATATAGCCAGCTTTAATGTCAGAGCGACAGATACGCCGCTCGAGATCCTGGAGTATGACGGGGCTGATTTCAAGACGCTCTACATGAATGATGCCTATAAGCTTCAGATATTTGACAATCTTCCGGACCTGGAGGAAGCCGACAGGAGGATATACCGGGCAGGGTCTCCGCTCGTTCCCAAATATCATGAGTTCGCTGCGGCGATGTCGAAGTCCAAAAAGCCGGAGACGTTCTATTACACCGGCAACAGCAATTATCTGTGCTTCAGCGGCCGTGAGATCGCCGAGCAGGACGGGCATTGCCTGTACAAGGGATCGATCCTGAACATTACCATCGACCGCAACCAGGTCAAGCGTGATGACATGGAGATAAAGCTGCGTGAACTTAATCATCTGTTCGCGGTTGTTCTCCTGTTCAATCCCGCGGAGAATTTTGTAACTCCGCTGATCGGCAAGTTTAAGCTGTACAGAGGTCCGGAGCGGGTCGACATGAAGACGTCGACGATGATGATGGCGAATACCGTAATACATCCCAGTGACCGTGAACGTTATCTTCAGTTCATGGATTCACAGACATTCATCGACAGGATCGAGATGACAAGTACGGGTATTATCGAGGATGCCTTCAGATTCAAGAACGATGACGGCAATTTCTGGTGGGCGCTCGTATCGCTCATGATGCTGTCAGGCTCGTCGGGCAATGAGTTCCTGTACTGCGTTAAGCCGCTGATGAAGGATTCGTCAACAACGATCCTTGATTACGGGGCAAATGCAGTTTCTTCATCCTCGGATTATGATGAGTATTCGCTGCTGTGGTATAACTTCGTATGGAATTCCACGGTCAAGTTCTACTGGAAAGACAAGGCCAGGAGATACAGAGGTGTCAGCAAGGCGTTCCTCGATTATTTCGGGCTTGAGTCAGATGCGGATATAATCGGCAAGACCGGAGAAGAGATGAAGTGGCATATGAACGAGCGCTTCTATGCCGAAGAGGAGGATGGTGTTATCAGGTATGGTAATATTGTCCATAATTCACATTGCCAGTGTCTGATAGACGGAGTGCTCCATAACACTGTCAGTTCCAAGCTTCCCGTGTATAAGAACGGCGAGATAGTCGGCCTGATGGGATATCTGATCGATGTGGAAGAGGAACGTGAGCGTGTAGGCGCCGACAGCAATGATGACACTAGCCTTGATCCCGTTACCGGTGTAATGAATGCCGGAATGTTCTACTACACATATCTTGAGTATGTTACCAAACGCAATGATTACGGAAGTAAGTTTGGAGTCATCCTTCTCAAGAACACCAAGCATGCCAGGATCGTGGAATCATACGGCAGATCCTTTGCCGACAGTGTATTGCAGTCGATGGCTGACAGTATCCTTGGAATCGTTAAGACATCCTCGGCCGTAGCACGAACCAAAGAATCGTATTTCGCCATTATGAAGTACGCTGATTCGATCGATGAGCTTGAGGAGCTGGCAAAGACCGTGAAAGAGAGGCTCGAAGCCGTTACTTCGGTCGAAGGGAAGAGTGTCACGATCAAAGTTGCAACGGCTGTGCGTTTCTGTGAAGAATACGTGGGCATTGAAGAGAAGATGTACGAGAATGCTCTGGATGAACTGAGAGGATTGTGAGTCCGTTTGTTAATTGGGTTAATTTGATACTTGCATAATTGTCTAAGTTGATATATCATAATTTAGCTTGTAAAGAACGCTCCTCGGGGTGTGGCTCAGGTGGTAGAGTGCTTGCTTCGGGAGCAAGAGGCCGCGAGTTCGAGTCTCGCCACTCCGACCAATTTCTTTACAACACAATCGACCGGGGTGTAGCTCAGGTGGCTAGAGTGCTTGCTTAGGGAGCAAGAGGTCGTGGGTTCGAGTCCCGTCACTCCGACCAGGAAGCCCGCAGATGCTGGTAGTAGCGTCTGCGGGCTTTTGTTTTGGATAGCGGAATAATTACTCAATTGGTGATCTGATCGGGTGCGGCACGCAGCATGTATCTACATTTTGCAAAAAAGAACATTACAGTGCAGGAATGTAGATGCATTCTGGGTAAATGTATCTATATTTGGTCGTACTTCGCGGGGATGAGTGTGTGCAAAACTCTTTGTATGCATACCCGCTCGCGCTCAAAGGAGTTCCGGGACAGGGCTTTGAGCTATCACGGACTGTTTGATAGTGCAGATATCATCACCAATTTTCGCAGATTCCGTGAAGAACCTTCTTTGTTTGGCAATTCATAAGAAGGTTGTGTTTTGCTCTCTTGGTACAATATCAGGGATAGCCGGGATATCGAATTTGGCATCTAATTGTTCCCCTAAGGAAATAAATGATGTAATATATGATACAGTAGGTGATCGCGTCGGGGATACCCCGCGATATGACGACATGACAATGATTTGTATAAGCTACATTGGCGGAAAGGAACCGGACAAGATGAACGGCAATGAGATAACGATCAATGCTACATTGAATAATATCGGAGTTGTTACGGATTTTGTTAATCTTGAACTTGAGAAGCTGGAATGCAGTCCCAAGATCATGATGCAGATAGATATTGCGATTGACGAATTATTCAGCAATATTGCAAGATATGCTTATAATCCTGAGACGGGCCCTGCCACCGTAAGGGTCGAGGTAGAGGATGATCCTGCGGCCGTAGTTATTACTTTTATAGATCATGGCATGCCATATGATCCGCTTGCCAAGGAGGATCCCGATATCACGCTGTCTGCAGAGGACAGACCCATTGGCGGACTTGGAATCTTCATGGTCAAGAAGACTATGGACAGTGTCACTTATGAATACAAGAACGGACAGAATATCCTTCATATCAAGAAGCTGATGTAATGCCGTAACAAAGGAGTTTCTATGACAATCAAGAACAAGATCGGCTGTATCGCCCCGGAGATCTTACTTCCGGCAAAAGGTACAGACCTTACAAAGTGGGCTGTTATCGCCTGCGACCAGTACACATCCGAGCCCGAATTCTGGGAGACTGCAGATAAACTGGCAGGAAGCTTTCCTTCAACACTGAGACTTATCCTGCCTGAATATTATCTTCCGATCGAGAACGAGGAGCAGAAGGCGGCCAGGCTCGCCGATATCAAGCGCACTGCCGAAGAATACCTTGCTGACGGCGTATTCGAACAGCTGCCCCGCGGATATATCCTGACGGACAGGTCGACGTCACTTCACCCTTCACGCAGGGGGCTTGTGCTGGCAGTCGACCTTGAGGCGTACAGCTTCAGACCTGAGGACAAGGCTCTTATAAGAGCTACCGAGGGCACCGTTCTTGAGAGGATACCTCCCAGAGTGAAGATCCGCTCGAATTCCCCTGTCGAGCTTCCTCATGTCATGCTTCTCATTGATGATCCCGAGGGAACCGTAATCGAGAGAGCATGGTCTTCTGTCAATGAGTCCAATTCCAGACTTGTATATGATACCGATCTCATGCAGGGTGCAGGCCATATCAAAGGCGTTTATGTCGAAGAGGATTCGGCTGTTGCCAAAGATATCGAAGCAGGACTTGAGAGCATCCTTGACAGGAGTTCTGACGGACTCCTGTTCCTCGTCGGAGACGGCAACCATTCCCTCGCCTCGGCGAAAGCTTATTGGGAATCAGTCAGGGAGACACTCCCCGAAGAGGACAGAGATGATCACCCCGCCAGATTCGCTCTTGTGGAAGTGGTAAATATTCACGATAAGGGACTTGATTTCGAGCCCATCTACAGGATCGTGTCCGGCATAAAGGCTGATGAGTTGTGTGCGAGGATCCGCGAGTCATTCCCTGATGCGGTTTTTGGTGCGGAGGCAGAAGGCAAGGTCGGATTCACCGTAATAAGCAATGACCCTGCAGGCGATGTCAATGTAGGTTTTGCCAACCCGCCTCATCCGCTGGCAGTAGGGTGCTGCGATGCCGTGCTGGCCAAGCTGGGCCTTACTGATGTTGATTATATTCACGGCGAAGATTCGCTGAGATCACTTGCCGTTGACAATGCCGGAATACTTCTCCCGGCAATCTCGAAAGACACCTTTTTCGAGACGGTCGCAAGGGATGGGATCTTCCCGAGGAAGACTTTCTCCATGGGCGAGGCCTTCGAGAAGAGATTCTATCTTGAGGCACGCAAGATCAAGTAATACACACGGCTTGACACCGTGATATAATAGTCAGGTAAATCCGAATAAAGGAGGTGAGCATTGTGGATCCGTCAGGTGACAGTAGTAATAGTGGTTGGCAATGCTCATCAAGAGAGGATTGAGTGATCTGCCATACCGTTAATTAATATTTAACGGAGGTTTGTATGGCGACGACGGAAGTTAAGCCCGTTTATTCAGATGAGATAATCGGTATTCTCAAGGGGAGCTATTCTCCCAAGGTTATTCATGACCGGTTGGAGGACTATCACGCGAATGACATCGCGGAAGTTCTCGAGCTGTCAGATGTATATCTCAGACGTAAATTGTACCGTGTATGCGACATAATCCAGCTGTCCGAGGCGTTCGAGTATCTGGATGAGGAATTTGCCGCAGAGTGTCTCTGTGAGATGGACATACGCAAAGCCGGCTCGGTCATATCAGAACTCGAGACGGATACGGCTGCCAATGTCCTCAGAGAGATACCCAAGGAGAGACGCGAACTCATAATTGATACACTCGATGCCGAAGACAGGATCGACATCGCGCTCATCGCTTCATACGACGAGGATGAGATAGGAAGCAGGATGACAGCTAACTTCATAGTTATCAACTATAAGCTTACTATCAAGCAGGCGATGAATGAACTGGTCAGGCAGGCGAGGGAGAATGATAATATCTCCACATTGTTCGTTGTGGATGACAGGGAGGAGTTCTACGGAGCGTTGGATCTTAAAGATCTGATAACGGCTTCAAGCACGGAGATCCTTGAGGAGCTGATAGTCACATCTTTCCCTTATGTGTACGGTAATGAGCATATTGATGAATGTATCGAGAAGCTCAAAGACTATTCGGAGGAACTCGTTCCGGTACTTGATAACAATAACAAGATACTCGGTGTTATTACCGCACAGAGCATAATCGAGGTAGTCGATGACGAGATGGGTGAGGACTATGCAAGACTTGCCGGACTTATCGCTGAGGAAGATCTGAAGGAACCGCTGAAGCAGAGCCTGGCCAAGAGAATGCCGTGGCTTCTGATACTTCTTGCCCTGGGCATGATAGTCTCATCAGTGGTCGGTATATTCGAACATGTAATAGCACAGCTTACCCTTATTATGGCTTTCCAGTCGCTGATACTTGATATGGCAGGTAATGTGGGTACACAGTCGCTCGCTGTCACCATCAGGGTGCTTACCGATGAGAACCTCACTTTGAGACAGAAGATGGGGCTCGTCTTCAAGGAGACGAGAGTCGGACTGTGTGTAGGCATAATCCTCGGCATAATGTCATTCCTTTTTGTCGGTGTATATCTTATGGTAGCCAAATCGCAGACTGCGCTGAATGCTTTTGCAATAAGCGGATGTATCGGAATAGCGCTGATGATAGCGATGCTCATATCAAGTACACTCGGAACACTTATTCCGCTGTTCTTCAAGAAGATAAAGGTCGATCCGGCTGTAGCGTCAGGACCGCTGATCACGACGGTCAATGACCTTGTGGCTGTAGTGTCATATTACGGTCTTGCATGGATACTTCTGATCAATGTCCTTCATATGGGATAAGTGATCTATACGATTGATACAATTTTGGGACGCTTGTGATAATATAATACAAGATTAATATCAGGCGGGGTGTATGTATGAGTTACGCAGACGATATCTTTGATCAGAATATCGAGCAGATCCTGAATTCAGGATTCTCCACAGAGAACGATAAGGTAAGACCTCATTGGGAGGACGGTTCGCCGGCATATACATATAAGGCCTTCGGGATCGTGAACAGGTATGATCTGTCCAGGGAGTTCCCGATGCTCACCCAGCGCTATATCAATTTCAAGGGTGCTGTGGATGAGCTTCTGTGGATATGGCAGAAGAAGAGCAACAATGTCCATGATCTGGGGACTCATATCTGGGATGCATGGGCAGACGAGAACGGCTCTATCGGCAAAGCGTACGGATACCAGCTCGGCGTTAAGCATCAGTACAAAGAGGGCATGATGGACCAGGTTGACAGGGTCCTCTACGATTTGAAGAACAATCCTTCCAGCAGGCGCATTATGACAAATATCTATGTGCATCAGGATCTGCATGAGATGGGGCTCTATCCCTGCGCGTATTCCATGACATTCAACGTTACGGGCAACAAGCTCAACGCTATATTGAACCAGCGTTCCAATGATATGCTTGTGGCTAACGGCTGGAATGTATGCCAGTATGCCGTTCTTGTTCATCTGATCGCGAGATGCACGGGCTTTGAAGTCGGTGAATTCGTTCACGTCATCGCCGATGCGCACGTATATGACAGGCATGTTCCGATAGTGAAGGAAGTCATTGCCAGACCTAAGTTCCCGGCACCCAGGCTCGTAATCGACGAGGGTATCACTGATTTCTATCAGTTCACGACGGATAATATCCGGCTGGAGGGATATCAGTACGGAGATAAAGTGAAGGGAATACCCGTAGCGGTATAAGGTAAGGCGTCATTATGATCGCAATAGCAGCTGTAGATAAGAATTGGGGCATAGGTTACAAGGGCGAACTCCTGATATCACTGCCGGAGGACCAGAAAGGCGTATTCAGGAAATACACTTCGGGACATACCGTAGTGTATGGACGCAAGACGCTGCAGACGTTCCCCGGTGAGAGACTGCTGCCGAAGAGGACGAATATAATCCTGACGAGGAATCCCGCTTTCGAGAAGGAGGGGGCGGTAATACTGCATTCCACTGAGGAGCTCATCAGCTACATGCGTAAGCACAGGAAGGAAGAGATATACCTCATCGGAGGCGCCGAAATGTACAACTCTTTCATCGAGATCTGTGACCGCGCCATAATCACGTCGATCAAGGCGGAGTTCACGGCTGATGCATTTTTCCCGAATCTGGATGAATTACCTGATTGGGAACTCGAGAGTGAAGAACCTGAGATAATGAGTGAGAAAGGCGTGGCGTTCACAGTGCGCCACTACGTCCGCAAGAGTTGATATTTACGGGAGGGTTTGGTTATGAAGCGTAAGGTTGCCATATTGCTGATCTGTGCAATGGTCATGACATCGGTGGGATGTTCATCAGGAAGAAGGTCATCGAGAGATGACGAAGATGCGACGGTAGAGACGGAAGAGACGGAAGAGACTGAGGACAGCGTTGGATCTGACGAATCTGAGACAACGCCCGCTCACACAGAGAAATCAGAGCCTGAGACATCCGCTTCATCTGATACGGCTGAGGCTTCAGGTGCGGCATCCGGTGATACGACGCTCGCCGAGATGATAGGAACGGTGGAAGACGGCAAATATGTGAGCGAGTATACGGGTGTTAAGTACACTGCTCCTGAGGGAACTTCATTCGGGAACAGGGAGACGCTTCAGACTTCTTTCGGCGCCGTCGATATTAATGCCAAGGTCAGCGAAGCCAGCATGATGGTACCCATCGCCGGCACATATGTCATGTGGCCTGACGGCAGTAACCTGTCTGTATCTTATCAGATCAATCCGCTTTATACGGCCGAGCTTCACCAGACTATTCTTGAAGCAAACAAGACTTCGAGCGAGTCAGCTATCAAGAATATCGGGTATGAAGTTGACAGGTCAGAATTATCAACTGTCACTGTCAACGGCAAGACATATGATGCGATCGAGATCGACTCGCATAACAGTACCGGTGAGAAGGTAAATCAGGTCATGATCCTAACGAGCAATAACGGCGTGGTTATCTTTATCACATCCACATCTGTCGGCAAGTATACTGCGGAAGAGATGTTCAAGGGGCTGGAGTTACCGTAAGTCCGCAACTGACTTGCTCGCTACAGTCCTCGATTTTGGCGCGCGACGCAAGGATGCAAGTGGATAAAGCTGCCGTCCCGGCGCCAAAACCTGCGGAA
>DFIB01000023.1 GCA_002371375.1 Mageeibacillus sp. UBA3708
GCGGGAAGGCCCTTGTACGCGGCGACCTTTTCCGCCTGCTCCAGGGCCTTCTCCATCTGGCTTCCGCTGCTGGAAACCGTGATGATATCTGTTTTCATCCTGCCATTCCTTTCCGTTCGGGCCGATGGCCCTTCGGGTTATTCGATCGTCAGGATATCGGAGAAACCGGTGACATCGAAGATCTCCTTGAGTTCTTCGGAAGCATTGGCAACGACCATATTACCCTGCTTATTCATAACCTTCTGTGAAGAAAGGAGAACACGAAGTCCCGCACTTGAGATATACTCGAGCTTCGTAAGGTCAAACTTCAGATCCTTGACTCCGTCCAGCGCACCCTTGAGTTCTGCATCAAGAGAAGGAGCAGTAGTAGTATCGAGTCTGCCTTCGAGTACCACCTCCAGCTTGTCGTCCTGTGCATTCTTTATAATGTTCAACATATTATGTCCTCCTTGAATTGTTTCCCTTTATTATAGTGTCAAAACAGTTTTGTTATCGTCAGGATATTAGTGCCATCCGTATACTCGTATTCCATGCTGTTCATGCTCTTCCTCACCATGAGTATCCCGAGTCCGCCGATCTCGCGCTCGTCTGCCGACAGTGAAATATCGGGGTCGGTGTGGCTCACCGGATCGAAAGGTATTCCGTTATCCTTAAATGTCACTGACACGCCGGAATGATCATCCGGAACTTCGATCCCGATCACGACATCCCCCTGCCCGCCGGCATATGCATACCTCGAGATGTTCACGAACAGTTCTTCAACTGCAACATCTATCTGCAGTTGAACCTTCATCGGACAGTCAAGTTCCTCGAGGACACCGTCAACAAAACCCAGGACCTCGGGAAGCTTCTCTGTATCAGCCTGTACTCTAAGTTCTCTCATAGATCTGATATACCTCGGCTTCATTATAACCGCCTTGCGGCAGCTTGTCATAGATTTTATGACGCGTTTATTATAACATATATCAGATGATGAATGAGAGGTTATGGACATGGATCCCAGATTGATCGAATATGATGAGAGATTTGAAGACTACAGAGAGCTCGGAAAGACCGTAAATGACCTTCTGACCTCCCGATTCAAGACTTCCGGTCTGTCACCCATGCAGGTCGTATTCAGGGTCAAGACCAAGCAGTCGATCGCAGGCAAGCTCCAACGTAAGCCCGAGAAGTATCCTGACCTTCTTCACATGACCGATGTCCTCGGCTTCAGGATAATCTGCTATTTCTCCGATCAGGTCGATACCATCGCTACTTATCTTGAAGAGATGTTCGATATCGACAGAGAGAACTCTATCGATAAGAGAAGTTCCATCCCGGCAACAGCATTCGGATACCTGTCGCTACACTATATATGTACTCTCAAGAAGGATCAGGGCTATCGTGAGGATCTTTGTGAGATCCCTTTCGAGATACAGATACGTTCTGTACTCCAGCATACATGGGCAGAGATAGAACACGATCTCGGTTATAAGTCCGAATTCGGTGTCCCAAGGAACATAAGAAGAGAATTCTCGAGAGTTGCAGGCCTGCTTGAAGTAGCCGACGAGCTGTTCCTCAATATCAAGAATGATCTCTCGGTCTATAAGGCGGATGTACGCGAGAAGATCGCTAATGACTGTGCGGGCGACATGACGCTCGACCTTATCACGCTCTCCGAGTATATCGAGCAGAGCAAGACGATGCGTTCTCTGCTTGAAGAGATATCTTCTATCACAGGTGCCGTTATAAATGATGCGGACGTAGATCCTCTTCTCCCTCAGCTGGCTTTCTTCGGCCTCGAGACTCTTGACGATCTGAACGGATTCGTTAATGAGGAACATAAGGGGGCAATGATACTTGCCAGAGATGCTCTCGAGGGAATCGAGCTCGACGAATTGACATCGACAGTAGGATTCTATTACCTCATGAGGTCACGTCTGACATTCGGCGACTACAGCGAGAAACAGATCGATGATTTCTTCAGGATCCATCTTAAGGACGACAAAAAGATCCGAAGCCAGACGGCCCGGATCCTTCGTAAGCGTGAGAAATTCTCCGACTGATATCAGAATGTCTTTGTGATCTTGACCGCTACCTCGGATCTTACGATGCTGATGCTGACATCATCCGCGAGATTGGCAACGATCGATTTCTCCAGTTCATCCCAGGCCTCGCTCTCACCTTCGGGATCGCTGTCCCTTACGGCCTCTTTGTACTTATTCATATACCACTCGTAGCACTCAAGTCCGCCCTGATATCCTATCGGGCTTCCGGCGCTCATGATCCCCATCTGAAGCATTGTAGGATCTGAGTTCATGGACATGACAACTGTTGTTATCATATCGCGGATCTTACCCATGAAGCTCTTGGCCGCCGCATTCTTACCGGTGCTCGACACTGACAGGAACTGTTCTCTCATCTCGGCCGTAAGGATAACCTGTGCCTTCATGCAGATATCGAATCTTGTACCTTCTTTCTCTACATAATAGATGCCCTCTACGTCGCCGGCGATACTCTTCATCGTACCGAACAGTTCTTCAGCCAGCAGTCTCAGACGAAGATTCTCCTTACGTCCGAGCCCGCTCCTTTTCCCGAGAGCTTCTGTCATCTCGAGCGCTTCATCCATTCCGTCTCCGCGGCTTGTTACTGTGATCTCTTTTGTCTTCATATTAATTCTCCTTCTTCGGACCATTATATAACAAAGTCAGCATAGTGATATCGTCAAACTGATCAGAGCCTTCCGTAAATGCATCTATCTCGGATCTGACATTCTCGTCAAGTCTCTCTACTGAACCGTCGAATGCTCTGTTGAGTGCTTCCATCATGCGATCCTCACCGAAAAACTCCTTATGACCGTTCGTCGCTTCCGTAACACCGTCCGTATATAGATATAGCACATCTCCGGGCTTGAGTGTCGCCCGCTGCTCTCTATATGTTATACCTTCCATCGCTCCGAGCGGCGGAGAATGCCGGTCCTTGACCAATCTGAATCCGCTGCCTCCCCTCTTTATCGCAGGATATTCATGACCGGCATTGGCATAACGCAGTTCTCCGGTCGACAGCGTCAATACTCCCACCCACGCCGTGACAAACATATCAAGTTCATTGCCTTCACACAACTGATCATTGACTCTCTCGAGCATCTTGTGACACTCGGTATAGTCGGTAAGTCCTCTGTTCTTCAGAAGAGTCTTTGTTACCATCATGAACAGAGCTGCAGGTATTCCCTTGCCGGATACATCCGCGATAGTGATGACAAGATGATCATCATCCGCGAGATAGAAATCATAGAAGTCACCTCCGACTTCCTTGGCAGGAGTCATGGAGGCATAGAGATCGAACTCCGTCTTATGAGGGTAAGGCGGGAAGATATGAGGCAGCATATTCTCCTGAATAACAGTCGCCATCTGAAGCTCATTCTCTGAGATGGACCGTTCCCTGCTCTGAACTGTGTTAAGAACACAATACATAAGAAGGAATACCATCATTATTATCGGTCCGGACAGTGACAGTCCGAAGGTGAAGATCGTAACTATTCCGACGATCAGAGGTATCAGGGCATACATATATAAGGTAATGATCTGGTACTTCTTGAATCTCTTCCTGAAGACATAGATCAATGCCAATGTCAGGATCATGAGAACATACGGATAGAGATTAGACAGTATGTAGAGTGAACCTCGAGTATACTTACCGTCGTCTCTGATCGAGAAGTAGAATCCGAACGGGATATTGATCAGTCTTATAGCAACCGCCGCCAGATAACCGATAAAGAGCCCTCTGTCCCACAGATTCAACTTCTCATAGTCGAGATTAAGATAAGTGATAACATACTTCCAGAACAGGTATGCCAGTGTCGGGGCACACATATAATAGATAGTATTGACTATGAGATTCCATATTTCCAGAGACTTATCTCCGTCGATCAGCCATGCGACCTCGTCCAGGAATGTCATATTGAAACATGTAAATAACAGGAACAGGAAATAATTGAGATTCTCCTCGTTCTTGGACATATCCAGTACGCAGCAAACAAACAGCACATATCCCAGGACCATGGCGAAGATATCGGCTGATGAATTCACGACAGTCGTAGTCGGAAGATCTCCATGCCTGATACCCGTCACTAACTGAAGCACGGCAATGAGGATCACCAGTATATAATAACCGGATGCCAGATATGCTCTGGAATTGAATTTTCGCTTGTCGATCGGCATGACTATCCTCCGGATCATCATTATGTCTATTATAACATCTCAAGAGGCAATCTTTATGTTATTATCAACATAAGGAGGGTCCGAATATGATCATTAACAGAACTCTCACCAGGAGCGATATCATCTCCTGTACACTTTGTGATGATCCCCCGTGCAGTAATGCCTGTCCTTCGACAGATCCTGCC
>DFIB01000014.1 GCA_002371375.1 Mageeibacillus sp. UBA3708
CGGCTCGGGCTTCATGAACCGGGCTTCACTCGGCATGGATGCCATCGGAATATTCTATGACGGCATCAGGAACATACTTTCGCTGTCGCCTGATCAGATTGGAACTGCTTCATATGTTGTGTGCTTTGTTCTGTCGGTTTTCCTGTGGTTCGCAGCACGCAAATACGTCAGCTTCGGAAGCGTAATCTACATAGCCGTGTACGGATTGTTTGCAAATCTCGGCACCATGCTGGCAGAGATCATAATCCCGGACATCCTCTGGCTGAGGATTGTATCGGGCGTAACGGGCTACCTCGTTCTCTGCGCCGGTCTTGCTGTCTACATTGCGATCGATATCGGCGTGGACGCCTTTACTGGCGTGATCCTCTGGATATGTGATCTGACTCACAAGGAACTGAAGACGATCAAGATCATTTTTGATCTGTGCCTTACCGTGATCGGCGTCCTGCTCGGAGGAACGCTTGGTGTATTTACCGTAGTGGCAGTGATCATCGGCGGTCCGGTCATCGATTTCCTGACGAAACGCTTCCAGGTCATCTACTTCAAGCGGAAATTGAGAAGAGATATGTTAGGATAACCGTATGCGCAAATACTTTATCGACAACCTCAGATGGATGGACGTGCTCCTTCTCATCCCCTACCACGCCGCACAGGCCTTTAACACATGGGGAGAGCCGTATTTTGTGTTCTTTGAGCCGAACAAGGCCATAAGCAGTCTCATTGTATTCTTCAGTCCGTTCTTTATGCCTCTGTTATTCCTCCTGGCGGGAATGAGCACCAGGTATGCACTCGGGAAGCGCACGTATAAGCAATACATTGCCGAGAGAGTAAAAAGACTACTCATTCCATTCGTCTTCGGCACACTGGCTTTCTGTCCCGTTCTCTCGTATATCGGAGACATTACCAACTCAGGGTATGAAGGCAGCTTTGCCTCACATTACAAAATATTCTTCACCAGATGGACAGACCTGTCGGGATTTGACGGAGGCTTCGGCGTCGGTCAGTTCTGGTTTCTGTATTTCCTGTTCATCATATCACTCGTATCGGTCGGCATAATAGCCGCCGTTAATAAGATCAGCGGAGGCAGGAGTACCGGTAAGTCCGTTCCGTTCCCGGTCATCTGTCTGTTCGTGATACCGCTCCCGTTCCTGTATGATCTGCTGAGCATTGGCGGCAAGAGCTTCGCGGAATACACATATGTATTCCTCATCGGATACTTCATCATGGCGGATGACAGGGTAATAGACAAAGCGGCGGAATACAAATTCCTCACAATGGCAGCGGGGATTGCGGCAAGCATATTGAACGTGTATATGTTCATCTGGTCAGGGCGGGACTTCGGTGTCCTGAACACCGCCGCCAAAGCATTCTCCGAGTGGTTCATGATACTGGCGCTGATCGGTGCCGGCAAGTCATTTCTCGATTACAGCAACAAGGTGTCATCATATATGTCTCAGAGGTCATTCCCCTACTTCAGCATCCATTTCCTGTGGACCGTTCTGTTCCAGTATCTGCTTGCTGATGCACTGAGGGGCAGTCTGATCCTGCTGTATTTTGTACCGGTAATCTCAGCTCTGGCCGCGACATTCATCTGTGCCGAGATATGCATCAGGGTACCGTTCCTGTGCTTCCTCACAGGGACCAAGAAGAGACAGAAAGCATCGTGATATACCTCAGGAACTTCAAATTGAGTAGCGAAAAGCTGTCATGCCCCAACATCTATCCCTGCAATGCCATCCGCCGGCGGTGATGGAACCGTAACATACTGTCCTCTCACCTGTTTTCTACGGAAACGACGAGTTTGACAGTTGTGAGACATATACGGAACAGGCAACCGGGGACATTGAAGGTACTGAGAACACCGGTTGGATGATCAACTTGTTGCCTCAGGTTACAGCACCGGTTCAATCCCCGATGTCAGGCTGATATTCTGTTACCGTCACGAAGTCGTTGCTCTTGAGATCCGGGGTATCCTTGATCCTCTTCAGGTATGTGTCGAAGAGCTCCAGATGGATCCTTAAGACATTCTCATGCGCAATGCCGGCATCAAGCTTGCCGACGACAGCTTTCAACGGGATCATATACTTCATGTCGGAGAACCCGATGTGCTGCATCTTCCTGAACAGCGCGCCATACACCACCTCAGTGTGATCGAGATAGGCTCTCGTCTCAGCCTTGTGATTTGTCTTGCAGCTCAGCTGGGCGAAAGGCTTGCGCATTACCTTCCCGCGTGTATTCCCGAATAACGCTCCGTCCATATTGGCACCGCACACGAACTCATCATGTTCCAGACACAACAGATAAGCAACTGCACCTCCCATAGAATGACCCGCAACACCGATCCCGTTCGTAAGATCAATCATTCCGGACAGTTCTCTTTTGGCATATTCTGTCACAGCCAGAGTATCCTTTATCCATTCATCAATTCTTGATTGGATGAATCTGCAGTACTTGTTCTGGATCTCATCAAATCTATCCGCAAGCTCGCGGTCAGTCCCTTTGGAATGGGTGAGCTTGAAAATACTGAATGCTCCGGGCAGGAAAGGTTCATACTGCCTCTTAGTTATCTCTTTGCTAAGCTCTGTCTTTGTACCGTCATCAGCTTCCGTGAGAACAGCGTCATACGGGTGACCTGCAGCAATGACCACATATCCGTGGGAAGCAAGGTCAATGCACAGGAATGAATTTGCCTCCCTGAATGAAGCGAGTCCGTGATTGAATACTATCAGAGGAAATCTCATGCCGCTGATGACAGGCGCATTCTCGTAGCATTCCGAATAATTATCGCCCGCAGCATCAATCTTCTCATAATTCACCGGAGCATGCATGTACTTCCTGAGAGCTTTTGCCATGTCCTTTGACATATACTTAGCCTTGGTCATACCCTCAACAGATGATCTTGACACGGGGTAATAAACTCTGGCAGGAATGCTTCTCATTGTACCGGGAACGAGCACCTCTTCCCTATCGTTATATACGGTAAACGTAAAAGTCCCTACGGCATATTCGCCTGTGGGATGAGGTCTGTCAGTCATGTGTTTTGCCCCCCCTCAACAATGATAGTATCTTCGAAGCAGACCGGCTCTTCCAAACCATCTCTTATTCTATCACTTGATCTCAGTATATATAACACTTTTCAATTAAGACTCACATGTTTTGGCGTTCGCATGTGCATACAGAATTCGTTTGGGATGCAATGCAAGCAATTTATCCCAATCTGCCTTCAGTTCCCTGTTGTCCTCATATGCCTCAAGGTATTCTAAAGGTTCCAGATCCCCGACGATAAATGTGCCGTCATCCAATATAACTGAGATACTGTCTTTGCTGTGACTCGGAGTAGATATTATCTCACCTTTGATCCCGAGTCTGTTCAGGAATGTGCGTGAATCCTCAAGAAGTACCATCTCCGCCTTACTCTCATCTATAGGAATATATCTGAGGTGCGTGTCCCTTGCAAATATCACATCCGAATAATGAACTGATTCTCTCTGGGATTCCATAATGACAAGCTTGACTCCCTGACTCATAAGTTCGCTGATAAGACCGATATGATCAGGATGATAATGCGTAGCCAAAACATATGTGATGTCTGTTACCCTGACCCCGAGTTCCTTGATCGCCCTGTAGAACGATGGCATCGTGCCGGCATAGTCAGTATCGATCAATATGCTTCCCTTTTCTCCTCTGAGTAAAAATGTATTTGTATTCCCGTATTTTATTCTGTTCAGCATAACCACCCTCATAATATAGAATCTGTCACCGTATGTGTTAGAATATACACCAAATATGGCGAGGGGGAATACATGAGAATACTTGTTTTAGGCGGGACGAGATTTTTTGGGATTCCTATGGTGGAAGATCTCCTGGATAGAGGGCACGAAGTAACAATAGCAACCCGGGGGAATACGCCTGATGATTTCGGTGATTCTGTTGGCAGGATATATTTCGACAGGCATGATGAGAACAGTATCATAGCATCGGTAGCCGGTACGCATTATGACGTGATCATAGATAAGATTGCATATTGCTCAAATGATATCCGTAAGATCATGGAACATGCCGATTGTGATAAGTATATCTATATGTCCTCAACGGCCGTCTATGAGTCCAAAGGCATTAATACAACTGAAGAGGATTTTGACGGCACCTCGGGTGAACTGATCTGGTGTGACAGACAAGACTATCCTTATGATGTGGTAAAAAGACAGGCTGAATATGCTCTGTGGCAAAAGTATCCTGAGAAGAATTGGATCGCAGTCAGATATCCTTTCGTGTCCGGCAGGAATGATTATACGATGCGCCTTTGGTTTTACGTTGAACATGTCCTGAAGCAGATCCCCATGAAGGTGGATAATCTTGATGCACACATCTCATTCATAAAGTCTGATGAGGCCGGCAAGTTCCTGTCATTTCTGGTTGATAAAGACTATAAGGGAGCTGTCAACGGCAGTTCAAAAGGTACTGTCTCCATAAGAGAAATACTTGATTACCTTGAGAGGGGAACCGGGTATAGAGCGGTCTTGAGGGATGACGGTGATCCTGCTCCTTATAACGGCGAATCTGAGAACAGCATTAATACAGACAAAGCAGAGTCACTGGGTTTCCGTTTTTCCAATCTGGATGAATGGTTATATGATCTGCTTGACTATTATATCGACGCAGCTCATGAGAGTATGCTTGGCCTGAGCGGGAGTATGGACTGACAGTATGAACAGCTTTTCTGATTTGTATATTTGGGGATTAGTCTTGATCTAAGATCACCAGTTTTATAACAATCGTGAGATGAAGGGAATCATTCTTCTTTATGCAACGCCCTCACTACAACGGTGATCACTCCGAACAGGATACCTGCTATGGGCCACACGATCCATGTTTTTCCCCAGTCATTTGTAAGGAAGCTCCAAGCAAGGAATCCGGCCGTTACAAGCATCCAGTATGCAGGAGCTATTATCTTCATGAGCTTGTTGGATTTCTCGCTCCTGCTGTAGTCCCCTTCCTGAAGCAGTTTGCTGAAGCCGTCCTTAATAATCCCCGCCTTGACTATAAAATAGACTCCTGTTGCGCAGCAAATCAGAAGGACGCCTGTAAGCCCGATCAGAAGAGCTTCATCTTTCTCATTTATGACGGCGCCCGATATCAGAGCGATCACACCCAGCATGATAGTAACAATACCGCCTGTGACAGCCTTTGCAAAAACCGGCGTAAACTTCTCCGACCTTGAGCGGACCATACCGTCAACCCCGTACTCGGAATCAAATATCTCCTTCTCAAGCCATTCCCATTTGGAAATCGACATGCCGGCAGGTATAAAGAAGATAAGGGACAAAGCAACTAATGCCAGCAGGATAACTATTCCGAGAGCACCTGCCGCATCTTCGGAAAGACCTATGATGCCGCCCTTCTGAAGGGACATTATCACGAGCAGGGGTGCTGCACACAGTGTGCAGATAAAGGTACCGAGAGATATCTTCCGTGCAAAAGAATCATTATCTTTGAGGAAACTGTTTGCTTCCTCCATGCTGAGTCTTCTTAAGCCCTTACCCGAATCGTTTGTTACGGTGCTTTCTGCAATGCCCTCTTCATCCTTAAGAAGATAATCTGTTGTCACATCGAAAAGCTTTCCCATCTCAAGAATCCTCTGAAGATCCGGGACCGACTGTGCGCTCTCCCACTTACTTACTGACTGTCTTGATACACCGAGCTTATCTGCAAGTTCCTCCTGTGACCAGCCGTTTTTCTTTCTCTCTTCTATAATCTTTTCCGCAAGTATCATATTCATTTTCCTCACTGTTTTTGTTTTTGACATCCGTGCACCTGTCTTATGCTCATATCCTACGCTACATCGCGATTGCGCACCATAAAGGCGACTTGGAAATCTGTCAACTGACAGTTGCAACCGCCTTAAAATTACTGATAAAGCCCTTTACACGCCTGTCAAATCCTCCTTTTGTTATATTTTAGTGTATTGGTGTCTGTGTTTCAACGAACCTCATAATTTCCCGTAATCGCTCCTTCAATATCGGGGCTATCCGGATTCTGATTCAACTGAGCTTTGAAATAATAATAAATACTAATGTATAAGGATATTACTCTGTCCAACAAAAACACGGAGGAAACATTAATGGGAGAAAATAAGCCAACCAATAACCATGCTTTGGTTTGTTCTCCAAACATCAGCTTATGTACTAAATGACAGTACCCGGCTGCATAATTTAGCAACCGGTATTAATTCATAAAAGCCGGAACTGTCTTGGTTATGTCTGCTCTTCTGAGGGTTGTCAAATTTCACTGAAGGGCGATTATTTATCCCTTCACTATTACTGGACATTGACACCCCGTTAGGGTGTTTTTAGAAAAAATCTCGAAAATAATTCAAAAACGTTCCAGATGTACCCTTTAGTTACAACCGGAATCTAAAAATTGGGCTGGATATTGGAATTGAGTGTCAAGGAATCTTTACTTGCATGCTATAATTACTACGATAGATGCAGATGTCTTTGCCCGAGAAAATCATCAGAAATATGAACGAAGTTAACAGGACATTATTCATTCCGCTTTACGGAAAGGCAAGGGTAAGCAAGAAGAATATTATTCTGAGCGATCCTTTTGCTGAAAAGATCTGGGAGAAGGAAGCTTTTCCGGTAAAGGGAAAGTCAAGTTCCAAGTGGCTGGCATATAACATGGCGATGAGGGCCAGTATATTTGATGAGTGGACCGATTCTATGATAGAACAGGATCTGGGTGCCTTGGTCCTTCATATAGGCTGTGGTCTCGACAGCAGATGTCTGCGGGTTAAAAGGCATCCCAAACTCTGGCTTGATTGTGATTTCCCGGATGTTATATCGATGCGCAGGATCTATTACGAAGAAACATCCACATATCAAATGCGCGAATTGAATGCATCCGATCCGGAGCAGGTCAGAGCTCTGCCGGACAGCAATAATGTAATCGTCATCCTTGAAGGTATAAGCATGTATCTTACTAATGATCAGATCAGGACTTTTTTGACGGTACTGCAGGAAAAGTACAAGTCTGTTCATATCCTGATGGACATATATACCGTGTTTGGTGCAAAAGCATCAAAGTACAAGAATCCCATAAATGATGT
>DFIB01000140.1 GCA_002371375.1 Mageeibacillus sp. UBA3708
CTCCGTTAGTTTCAAGTTTCTGCTCCGTATCCGTCGACCTTCGTCAACTTCGTCTCATCGGCTTCGCCATAGATAATACCTATCTCATCGGTTCTTGCCATACGCACCATAAAGCTCTAATTCTTCTGGCGGCTGTTCAGGTTATCCTTGACTTCCGTCTCCGTATTCCCTGGAACTGATTATATTTTACCGCGTAACAGGCAGATTACAATGTAACACAAATGACAAATAGTAACAGAACGATTGGTATATTCTGCCAGTGTTGCAGGATGCATCTGCGGGTGTATAATGATAGAGGTGGGTTCTGATAACCGCCCGGAGATCCTGATCATTGTCAGGATCTTTTTTTGATCTCGGCGAGAATGTCATCTCTCAAATGATACATCTTCTGTACGCTGTTCTCAAGCAGATAATAATGCAAAATATAACCTGTCAGAAGGCACAATATCATCACTGTCAGAACGGCAAATGAAATGCTTACCGGATAAGGCAGGACAAATACGGCATACACGGTAAATATCTGGAGTATGGCAAATGTCAGAGTTACCAGAAGATGGATCAGCCTCTCGTGCTGGAAGTACCCGATCTTGATCTCAAACTCCTTAAGAAAAGCCCTGACGGAATCTGTATCGAGCTCACCCATTCCGGCTATAAAACTCTCTACTTCAGCCACATATGCTTTGATGTATTTGCCCATCAGCCGAACCTCCTGTTAATATAATTGATGACTGCCCTCTTATTTGCTGTCCACATAGGCGCTGCAAGAATACTCTTGGGACCGTCACCGGTCAGCCTGTATACGACCATGCCCTCAGGGATGATATCCAGCGCCTTGTCCACTATATCAAAATACTCCTCCATTCCGAGAACTTCAAATTCTTTGTTGAGGAACATATCATAGAGCTTTGTTCCCTTAAGCACATACAGGCACGTGAACTTGATGCCGTCAAATCCTGAATCAACGATATATCTTACAGAATCCATCATGTCACTAAAAGACTCGCCCGGCAGCCCGAAAATAACATGCCCTGTCACATTGATCCCTTCACTGCGAAGCCTCTTCACCGCATCGCCAAAAACATAGGTGTCGCAGCATCTGTTAATGAGCCTTGCCGTATCATCATTTGACGTCTGAAGTCCCAGCTCGACATATACCGGAAACCGCCTGTTATAATCTGATATCATAGACACCATCTCATCAGGAAGACAATCAGGTCTCGTACCAATAATGACCGCTTCTGCGGCCGGGTGTGAGCTTATGCTGTCCAGAACACCGTCAAGATACTCAACACTGCAGTATGTATTCGTAAAACTCTGAAGGTATGCAATATAACCTGCATCTGCTCCTGCCTTACGCCTGACTTTTGATATCGCAGCATCGATCTGATCGCTGACAGATAATGACACATCGGATGCGAACTCGCCGGAACCTCCCGCAGAACAGAATATGCATCCGCCGCTCCCCTTGCTGCCGTCGCGGTTGGGACATGTAACATCAATACTTACCGCAACCCTGTACATCTTCTTTCCGAACTTCTTCCGGTAATAATCGTTAGCACTCAAATATCTCATGATTTCCTGTAATTCTCTCCAAGACTTTTAACCGTTCCTTTACCGAATCTCCTGTTGATATCGTCAAGAGCCCTCGATAATCTCTCATCCTTCTGACGTCTGTCAAGATCGGTAAAAAAGGATATCTGTTCCCCTTCATCTGATGATACAACACCTGAACATCTTATTCCCACACTTCTGACAGAACGCTTCCAGTCATATGATTCTTCAAAAAGCTCACATGCCGTATCATATATCTTCTTCATAACATCGGCCGGTTCGAAAAGCACTTTCTGGTGTTCATAGATATGAAGTTCACTGTCCCTTACATGGATCTGAATGACTGTGCATTTAAGTTTATGCCTGCGAAGCCTCTGCGCCACTTTATCGGCAAGATGAAGCAGAACGCTCCTCACGTCTGTGACTGATTTCATATCCTGCGGCGGAGTGGTCGAATTGCCGATCGATTTGATATCCCTCTTATGGCTTATCTCCGCAACCGGAGAATCATCAATACCGTTTGCATACTCCCACAACAGGATTCCGCTCTTACCGAGGAACTCGGCCGTGTAATCCTTATCCAGCAATGCAAGATCCCCGATCGTATTCACATTGATCTTCGACAGATTCCTGACAGTCGATTTACCGGCAAACAGCAGGTCGGATACCGGAAGCGGCCAGACGATATCCTTATACCTGTCTTCAGGTATCACGGTAGTGGCATCCGGCTTCTTATAATCACTCCCCAGCTTGGCGAAACATTTGTTGAAGCTCACTCCCACCGAACATGTCAGCTTAAACTCTTCCCTAACCCTTCGCCTGATCTCGCCGGCAAACTCCTCCGCATCATCCATATCACGAAGGATCCCGGTCATATCAAGCCAGCATTCATCCAGACCAAAAGGCTCCACACGGTCGGTGTATTCCGTATACATGTATTTCAGTTTTTGGGAATACAATTCATACTTATCGTATTCCGGCGGCAATAATACGAGATCCGGGCATTTGGCCTTTGCCTGCCAGATCACCTCAGCAGTCTTGATACCGTATTCAGATGCCGGCTGATTCTTGGCAAGTATTATTCCGTGTCTGGCATTTGTATCGCCGGCCACGGCCATTGGCACATTGCGGTATTCGGGATGATATATCATCCCGACAGATGCAAAAAAACAATTCTGGTCAACATGTAGGATAATGCGCCTGTCCATAAGATGATTATCGCAAAAGTCGGACGGCAACGCAATGATAAAGAACATATTTTCGAGATGTGTTGAACAAAAATTTACAAATAATCGCACGATTATAACATTCAACGCTATATTTTTGATATAATAATTCTCAAATAATTATTATACTTTGACTGTAATCACGAGTGGAGGCAAATCATATGACAGAATCATCTGTATTGATATTAGACAGTGATCCGGACAAATCTCAAAAGATAGGCAACACACTCTCGGAGAGCGGATACACTGTATTTACGGCTGAGTTCTTCGAAGATGCCGGAGATATCCTCAAGAACAAGGCCATTGATCTTATCGTGTGTGATCATGTGCTTGAAGGCGTTGAGAATGTAGATGTGATAAAGAAGCTCAGAGCTCTTACCGATGCCCCTATTATGGTCTGCTCATCAAGAGATTCCATCAACGACAAGGAGAAAACGTATGAAGCCGGATGTGATGATCATGTATCAGCTTCGATCGATATGAGGGAATTGAGACTGCGTGTATCCTCCCTGATACGGAGATCCATGAAGCAGTCGAACCTGCTTATAGAATTTGCACCTGTCACAATGAACATCAAGACCCGCGACGTTACTGTCGCAGGAACCCCCGTCAAGCTGACCAACAGAGAATTTGAGATCCTTAACTACCTTGCCGAATCACCTAACAAGACCATCTCGATACAGGATGTGTATTCCAGAGTATGGGGTAATGACACACCCTGCGACAGCCATCTTGTAATGGTCAATATTTCTTATATCCGCAAGAAGCTGAGCAAAGTCCTTCCTGACCTGGATTTTATCCACACGGAATGGGGCGTCGGATACTCTTTCTGTTATCCCCCGCTTCAAGCAAAATAATCCGGCCTTATAACGCCGTCGGGCACACTGCAAAAAGGGCATCTCATACCGTAAATAATGAGATGCCCTTTTACTGATGTTCAGGTAATATATCAACCCTTGGTCTGGAAATAGTTATTGAGTTCCTCAATAAGTGCGTCGCAGTCCATACCGTGTACCATACATGCTTCCTCGATTGTCTCACCTGAAGCCATTGCACAGCCGAGACAATGAAGACCGGAATACATCAATATGGGTGCTACTCCTTCATCGGCATTGACGATATCTCCAACGATTGTATCTTTGGTAACGATCATTTACTGATTCCTCCGTTCGGTATAGTCTTAAATCACGGAGGTAATATACCATTAAATTCATATTTTGTCATTGAATTGGTGGTTTTGTTACAGACTTTGTATCATGAATCATAAATTTAAGTCCAAATTCCACAAAAACGCTTGACACAAAGTGCATTTGAGGTGATAATTCTATTGCAATTCGCCTATTCAGGCTAAATTCAGGAGGCAAAATAATGAATAAGACAGAATTAATTGATGCAATCGCTGAAAAGTCCGGACTCAGCAAGAAGGCTTCTGAGGACGCTCTTAAGGCAACACTCGAAGCAATCACAGAAGCAGTTAAGAAGGACGACAAGGTTGTTCTCGTTGGCTTCGGCACATTCTACGCTAAGGAGCGTAAGGCTCGTGAGGGTCGCAACCCTGCAACAGGCAAGAAGATCAAGATCAAGGCTTCCAAGTCACCTGCTTTCAAGGCTGGTAAGAGCTTCAAGGATCAGCTCAACTAATTTTTGTTGCTAACTTGATTATGGCTGCCCCTTCATCGGGGCAGTTTTTTATTGTCATCTCTCCATCTTCTTAACGGTGTTATACACTTCCACCGCCAGGAACATGACGGCTGATTTGGATCTCATGTGACTGAGCTTGCTGTGACTGAATGAGTATCTTATATTCCTCACCATCTGAGAATAGGACATAATAAAGTCTTCATTCTGTGCAGAACACATCTCTTTGAGCGTCGTTGCAAATGTAAATCCGCTCTGGATCACGTCACAGACGATCTGAAAGATGATATTACTTCCTATGAGCGACATATCAAAATCGTAGTCAAGAAATACCTTGTGCGCAGCCAGATCGTACAGCTGCCGCATATCATATTCTTCCTTCTCAAACGGGCCGGCCTTGAAGTCAGTTACCGCCGTCTGCAGCTGATTCGCCGCGTTAGTTATATCCTTGCGTCCGTCTATATAATAACGGACCATCCCTGAAGGATCAGTCACACCTATAATTCCCTTGCGTTTGAGAACATTGTTCACATTCTCTATCAGCGCATCATTATCACTGAATACATACAATCCCACATCTTTGGAAGCCTTGTAGGATGAACGTCTGTTTGCAAATTGTCTGCGTCCCATCGGAGTACCGCCTTTCGATCTGTGATACTTCCATTGTGATTTATATGTGCAGCATTTACAACAAAATGATTTTTTACCCCCCGAAATCGGGACTCAGGACGGGTGCGTGGGAATCTTACTCCTCAGGACCCTCGATATTCTTCGTTATTTTGATAACATAATTCGATGTTGGAGTGTATTTTATTCTTATGGTCGAGCCAACCTCGATGTCACTTCTCAGCGGATTGACATAATATGTCTTCCCGTCGATCACAAAATAATTCCTGAGCGCTGATATACTCTCCACCTTGCCGGTATATGTATAGGTTACATTACCAAGCACATTATTGATATCAAACAGTCTGGGCGCAAGATATCTGAAAACATCAAATCCGATGATCAGCAGCAATATTACCGGTAAGAAATAAGTCAGAGTATGCTTTGTCTTACGCTTGAAGTTACGGTTCGTGAAGATGATCATCAATATGATCAAGACAACGCAAAAGGCACCGTGCGTAGCAAGATTGGCAAAGAAATAATTCATTATTGACCCTCCTCTTCCGATTCTGCCTCGATTATAACATCAACAGCCATATCATGTGCAAGAACCGGTATGGAAGACACTATCTGAAAATCATAACAGACACCGATCAGGACAACCTTACGTTCAGGAGAATCTCCCCCCAGATATTCCCATAACCGGTCATAGTATCCGCCGCCCTGACCGAGCCTTATACCTTCATCATTGTATGCAATGGCAGGCACTATGATCACATCGGCATCTCTGACATCTGTCTTAGCGCAAGACTCCCGTGGTTCGGGAATACCGAATCTTCCGGGTTCCATGTCATCAGTCAAGTCGCTTACAGCATAAAATACGATATCATCTTCTGTTACCTTCGGCATAAGCAGAACACCACCGCTATCGATAACCTTCTGACAAAACGGGATAGTTGACAGTTCACCTGAGACAGGCATATATGACGCGACTGTGAGGCTTCCCGGATCAATTCCCAGTTCGCTCCTGATATATTCCTCGAGATATTCACTTACTACAGATGCACATCTGTCGGTTACCTGTGCGGACAGATTGGAGCGCCGGTCCCTGATTATTGCTCTTATCCTGTCTTTGAGTGCCTGCTCTTCCCTGCTCATACCGTTACTCCAGCATACTCTTCAGATCAGACAATCCGATTACGGGAACTCCTAATTCCTTTGCCTTTGCCGCCTTGGAACCTGCTCCTTCGCCGGCCAGCAGATAATTTGTCTTCTTGGATACGGACGATGTAACCTTGCCGCCATAACTCTCTATCAATGCAGAGGCTTCATTGCGGTCCATGCATTCCAGAGTGCCTGTAATGCAGAAAATAAGCCCTTCCAGTGCGTTCCCGGCCATATTCGAAGTATCTGCCTCAAATCTGAGGCCGTAGCCTCTGAGGCGTGATAACAGTTCTTTATTTGATTCTTCTGCAAAGAATCCATGAACGGATTCAGCAGTTATACGTCCTGTATCGCCTGCCGTCATGAGTTCTTCCACACTCAGTGAGGCGATCTTATCGATCGATCCGAAGCACCTTATAAGCTCCTTGGACATCGCCTTGCCGATACCCGGGATCCCGAGTCCTGCAAGCACTCTGTCAGCTCCGGCCTGCTGTCTGGATTCTTCTATTGCCCCGAGTATCTTATCGGTATTCTTTGCAAGTCCCAGTATCTTCGTTCCTATCAGCTCTTCCCGTTTGTCCTTCAGGGTATATATATCGCCGATATCTTTGATGAAGCCGGCATCAACAAGCTTCCTTATATATTCGATACCGAATCCCTTGCAGTTCATGCAGTCGCGCGACAGGAAGTTGGCAATGCTGTTGACTACCGTCCCGGGACATTTGAGATTAACACATTTGAGGTCGGCTTCTTCGCCGTTCCTTACAAGCTTTGCTCCGCATGAAGGGCATGTATCGGGCATCCGGTAAGGAACCCATCCGGAGGGCCTCTTATCCTTGTTGACACCCTTGATCTTAGGGATTATCTCCCCTGATTTATAGACGATTATCGTATCGCCTATACCAAGCCCCAATTCATCGATAAAATCCTGATTATGAAGCGTGGCACGGCTGACATTCGTCCCGCACAGGCTGATCGTCTCGAATACCGCCACAGGTGTAACACGTCCCGTTCTTCCTGTAGCAACCTCAACAGACAGAAGTCTGGTCTCCTTCTCTTCCGGAGGATACTTATATGCGATAGCCCAGCGGGGAAATTTGATAGTATTGCCCATCCTCTGCCGCACTGACAGATCATTGATCTTGACCACGGCACCGTCTATATCGTAAGCGAGGTCTCCTCTGGCATTACCGATGGCCTGTATCGCATCCCAGACCTCTTCTTTTGTCCTGCACTTGTAGTAAAGCTCTATCGTCTTCACTCCGTTCTTCCTGAGGTATTCATACCCTTCGGAATGCGTCTTGAATGTTATACCGCGAGTATCCTGAATATTGAATATGAACAAAGACAGACCGCGGTGCTTTGTTATTCTTGTATCCTGCTGTCTCAATGTTCCCGCAGCGCAGTTACGGGGATTGGCAAAGACCGGCTTACCTTCCTCCTCGGCTTCTTCATTCACCGCTTTGAAAGCTTCCCTTGTCATGTAGACTTCGCCTCTGATCTCGATGTACTCAACGGGATACGGCATCTTCTTCACGACGTCGGAGATCACCTTGGCGTTCATAGTAACATCTTCGCCCTCGGTTATGCCGTCTCCTCTTGTAACAGCAAGCTTCAGATCGCCGTTCTCATATCTGAGCGCCATTGATAATCCGTCGATCTTTGTCTCAACAAGGAACTCAATATTATCGCCATATCCGGCATGCACTTCGTCAACAAAACTGTCAACTTCACCCTTGTCAAAAACATCTTGAAGTGAGAGCATCGGGACATTGTGCTTCACAAGTATGCCCTTCTCGGCTTTCCAGCCGACACGTCTCGAAGGTGACTCATCAGTAACCCACTCCGGATGTTCCTTCTCTATCGCCTTAAGCTTCAGATTAAGCTGATCATATTCGTAATCGGAGATCTCGGGAGTATCGTCGTTATAGTATCTGTCGCAGTGATAATTAAGAGTCTTGACCAGTTCCCGGTATTCAAGCTCTTCGTTATCAAATAATGATATCTGACCGGTCATGCTTTACGCCTCGTTAATGCAAAATATACGAATGGTATTACTGCAATAACAGCAATAAATGAACCCCATACAGAACCCGGCAAACTGAACAGTCCGTCAAAGGGAGCTGCAAGGTCGGTATCCTTATAATTCGTAATATAAAGGATCTTACTCATAGTATCCCCCAGCCTCGACAAAGGAATACACATCATGTTGCATATCACATATACAGCATGCGAGAAAACATACATATCGCTAATCCATACAAGGAGATCATCCTTATGCGCAAGATGCATGATAGCGATTACGGCAAGATAGCTTCCCAGCGCCGCCATACAAATGACTGACATATCCTTGTCAATGATGGAATTGATGATGTATCCGACAGTAATAAGCACAGTCAGAACGGAAGCGAGATAAGGTGCAAAATGTGTCTCTGTAATCTTGATCAGGAGACAACCTGCCGCTGTCATGACGATCACGATAACAAGGCTGACCCAGACGGAGTTGTTATCAGCACCGAGCAAACCCGTAACATGTGTTACGATCTTCCTGAAGTAATGTGTATAAATATGCAAGGGCTCTGCCACCAGAGTCCCCCACAAGAGTAATAATACTGCAAATACAGCGCCGGAACGTTCGTCGCTTCTCAAAATCAGTTAACCCGGTCAAGCCTCAATATCATCGAGATTAATATCTTCAAGCAATGACTTGAGAATTGCTACTTCTTCCTTGGAAAGAGAAATACCCTTACCAACCTTCTCATGGTTCGGCCCCCAGTCACGAATGTCCAGCTTAGCCTTGCCCTCATTCCACCTGATAATGTTGACTTCACGCTGCCAGCCCGCTTTGTTCTGTGCAATAACCCCGATTGCCTTAACTACATCTGAAGTGATCTGCGTATTAGCCATTGTTCTCCCCCTCCGGAAAATTTATTAAATACTTTTTGATTATACCATATTATAATAAAATAAAAATAAGGAAAAAAAGTGATAATCATATGGTAGAGATCATCTTATCTGTTATAGCATTATTGATACTGATACTCCTCATATGGGCTCTGGCCGAGCCCCATATGCCTCAGTTCACGGTTATAAGAATGAATAAGGACCGGAATACAAGTCTGAGGGTACTGTTTTTCTCTGATATCCATTCCGAATACTGTTTTATCAAGCCTTCCTATATCACGTCACTGATAAGGCGTGAGAGCACATCAGGGATCGATGCGGTAGTTTTCGGCGGGGATATCACCGGAGACCCTTCTAAGCTTGCCAGGGGCACAGAATACCTGCAAGAGATTGCCGGATGCTGCCGGGAGCATAATATACCTTTCCTTGGGGTAACAGGCAACCATGACTGTAATCTGACAAAGGAGCAGGAAGACAAATGCGGATTTACAAACATCGAGAATACTTATGTTGAGATAAAAGGGCACGTGATAGCAGGCATCGATGATTCCGGCAGGCTGGAACGCAGATGGCACGACCCGGCCGATCTCCCGGCCGGCAAAGAACACATACTCATAGCACATGACCCCGATGCTCTTCTGCATCTTACTGATCCTGACAACATTGATTATATGCTCTCGGGGCACATACACGGCGGACAGATAAGAACACCTTTCAAGGTGGAATTCCTCGTAATCCGCAAGGATGAACTGCCGCGCCAGGGAATATACGCAGGTGTTCACAGAATAGGAAAGACAAAGGTGTTTATCTCGAGAGGCGTCGGCTGCGTGAAGCTCCCGTTGAGATTTTTTGCCAGACCCGAAGTCAGCATCGTAGAGTTCTGAACGACTTACATATTCTCCGAGAATACTCTTATCAGCTCGTCCTTGACGCTACCGAGTCTCGGCTTACTTACCGGCAGTGAACGGCCGTTGTGAAGCAGGATCTCGCTTCCTGTCAGCGAAGAGATATATCTTGTATTCACAAGGTAACTCTGATGTATCCTTATGAAATCCCCCTCTATCCTTTCTTCGATGGAATTGAGCGTATCATAGAACGAGTCGTTGCCGTCCACGCGAACGATCTTGACGATCCTGCGGCTGCTCTCAAAATACATTATTTCTTCCGTAGGCACGATATAGACCCGGCTCTCTTTCTGATAACAGAATCTCTGATTCCTGTTCCTTACAAGATTGTCGAGAGCGGCATTCATCGCCTTCACCATTACACTCTCGTCAATCGGCTTCTGGACAAAATATACCGGTTTGGCATCAAATATATCCTGAGCATATTCGGAGTAGCCGCTTATAAAAATAACCTGGCAATCTCTGTTATTCTTTTTGATCCTCCCGGCTATATCTATTCCGTTATTGGACATCTTCCTGCTTGTAATATTAATATCCATGATAAGGATATCTATCACAGATGCGGAGGCGATAAGATCAGGCGCTTTGGCGGCAGTGATATAGTTGAACATATCCTCAAAGTTCCTTTTGAGTATCTCGATCACTTTGTCCTGAATAACAGATTCATCATCGAATATCGCAACATTATACATTGGATAATACTCCCTCTTTGTCTGTTTCTATGGTGATGATTATCACACACTTTTTGTCCTTTATGTTTACAATTATCTCCCCGTTATACTTGTTGACGTTCTCCTGTATTATCAGAAGGCCGTACCCGTGATCGTCGTTCATTTTCCTTGAAGTAAAACGCTTCATGAGTTCTTTGATATCATTTATCTCCCCGTCATAAACAGTATCATTCTCGATCCTTAGCACATAATTGTCGCCGATAGTTCCGATACTTACGGCAACATGTGCCTCATTGCCTTCTGCCTTGTACTCGCAGGCCGCATTTATCGCATTGTCGAGAAGATTAGAAAGTATCGCCGATTTGTCAAGTGGCTCGATATCAGGAGCATGAACAGGATTGACTTTCGCTTTGAAAATGATCCCCCTCTTCCTGCACTTCTCATCCTTGAGAGTCAGTATCATATTTACGAGGCTGTCCTCACAATATTTACGGCTCTCTATCGAAGCAGACTTTATCTTCAAATCATTGACCATTGTCCTTAAAACGCTGTCCGAATCAGTCTTGGGATGAGCTATCAGGTATTCTATCTGTTCTATATAATTAGCCAGATCATGCTTGAGCTTCCGGGCACGTTCGATATCTGCCTGTACAGAGTCATAGTAACTACGGTTGGTGTCCCTAAGCATCTTAAGTTCACTCTGCTTGCGTTCTCTCGCTATTACCTCATTGCTTCTGACGAGCATTCCAAGGAGAGCTAACGATACTGAAGCTACGATCATATTCTGTATTGTGGCACCAAATACATTCTCAAAACCAATCTTTGAAGGTGCAACATGGAGCAGGAATGACAGATCTATAAATCCGAGCAGAGCAAAAAGGATCATTATCAGAATTGAATTCAGGTAACCCGCCATGACTTTCCTGCCGATAAAAAGAATCACACATACTGAATAAACAATGCTGATTGTCATCAGAAATGTCTTGAATATTCCGAGCACATACTCATTACCGTATTCGCTCACAGGTGATTCCAATACGCATTTGAAATATCTGTCCACAAGAAATGCACAGAAAAGCACAGGGATAACATAAGAGCCGATGATAAGCATCTTCCTGATCAGACTGTCCCCATTAATGGCAACAGTCGTAACGACAACGGTCACAGCCAACGCAACCAGGTCGATAACTATCCGGTATTCACTGTATCTGCTCATCCCGGTCATGTGACAGACAGCCATCCATGACAATGACATCAGCACTCCAATGAGGTAGCAGACATATTTATTGGATATGCTCTTCCTGTCAGACAAGCGGATTATATATATAACCAGAAAGATACCTGCAAAGAATACATTTACGTAATCAAATAAACTGAGAATACCAATTTCCATTGCCGTAATCCTTTCATAGCTGTCTATGTAATAATATCATATAGCGGAAATGATTATTAACGAAAATTAATTACGTAAATTACAATCAAAAAGCAGAGCTGTCTCATTTTTGTTCTGAGACAGCCCCTGAGATTATTTAGTTTAAGATGATGTCAGGCTTTCTTCGCCTTGACTACAAATGCACCTTCATACTCACCGGTCTGAGGAGCAGACACGGGAGCAGTTACCGAGAAGTTCGTCTCTACCGTATAAGGATCAGAGAAAACTACTTTGAATGTGTGCTTGCCTTCCGAAAGTCCTGTCAAAAACTCAACATTTCCATATGTCAGATCATCAAGGATGATTCAAGCAGACTCCGTTGGCGTCGAATGTGTAGTATGCCCCGCCAATCTTGATGCGCTTATTCTGAACCATTATGCCGTACGAATCGAAATAATACCACTTACCGGATTGCTCAAGCCAATCACTGGCAATTAGTGATCCGTCATCGGTTGCATAGCACCATTTCCCGCCGTCCACCTGTATCCACTGTTTATGACGGAGTGCTCCGTTCTCTGCAAATATATAATACTTACCGCCAATCTGCCTTTTCCCCGTCAACATTATACCTGAGGAATTGAAATAATACTGCTTGCCTCCATAGGTAATCCACTTACTGATAGCCATAACTCCATCGCTTTGCAGATAGTACCAGTTGCCGTTCGCATCAGCATGCCATCCGGTTATCATAGCTCCATTGTCAGCAAACCAGTAATATTTACCGTCGATCTTTAGTTTGCCTGTTGACATTACGCCTTTAGATCCGAAGTAGTAATTCTTTGTTCCGATCTTTTTCCAACAGCTTATGGAAATAACGCCATCATTATCGAGATAATACCATTTGCCTGCATCCTGAACCCAGCCTGTATTCATGGCGCCACTTGTATCGAACCAATAACCCTTGCCGTCTATTGTAACCTTCCCGGTCACCATAAACGTTTTGGAATTGAAATAATACTTCTTCCCTCCGACAGTTACCCATTCACTTACTGCAAAAGAACCGTCTTTCTTCAGATAGCACCAGTTCTGCGTTGAAGGATCCTGATACCAGCCCGTCTTCATCGCACCGTCATCACCGAAGATGTATATCTTGCCGTCGATAACTTGCTTACCGGTAAGCCTGGCTCCAACCTCGCCTGTCTTATCGAAATAATACCACTTGCCTCCGATCTGCTTCCAGCCCAGGGAGGCAACTCCTGACGAATTCGCATAATAATAGATAAAATTCCCGTTATCATCCTTAAACGGAGACTTCACCCACCCTGCGCTCGCAAGGACACCTGATGTCGTAAACACATAATTCTTACCGTCGATCTCACGCACTCCGAAAGGAACATTACCTGCAGGATGCCCACCCTCGAAGTAATACCACTTCTTACTTATCTTCTTCCATCCGGAATAGCTCAAACCATCAGAACCGAAATACTGATAGATGTAATAAGTCTTATCATCATCACCTACACAGGCTATATGCCAGTTGACCCACTTATTCTTGATCATGTGGCCATCCGAATCAAAGGAATAAGCTCCCCTGTAATCTTCATCGATTATTATCCTGTCGTGGGCCATCTTGCCCTCCGAGTCAAAATAATACCACTGCTTACCACTGTACAGCCAGCCCTTATGAAGGGTCTTGCCGTCCTGTTCGTAGTAATACCACTCACCTTTGATCTCGTTCCAGCCGGGATTAGCTGCCAGAACATGCTTACCGGGAATGAAGGCAATGAGAGATACTCCAAACAGTGCAACAGATAGAGACTTTACCACTCGTGACATCTAATCACCTCCGTAATCATACTCACATATCATAAGAATAATATCATCTTACAAGTTTAATTTCCATATTATATAAGAAGCAGGCCGCCACATTGCTGTGACGGCCCGCTAACAGAACATTATCTTGTGCGGTCAAATATCAGACTGCCTCTGCACCCTTGTCAAATGCAGCAAGATTACCCGGGATCATCTTATGACGTCTCTCGGGAAGAACCTCATAAAGTGACTTCTCAAAAGAATCCCTTGAGAAGCATCCTGTGGCCTTGGAGAGACACCCGAGCATTGAGATAGGTCCGTATGCCATGGCACCGAACTCATCGGCAATACCGGATGCATCAATGTAGATACAGTTGATATCAGTCCTTGTCGGCTTAACCTTGATCATGCCCGTATCGATGATAAGATATCCGCCCGGCTTGATCGATGCCTCGAACTTCTCCATCGAAGGCTGATTGCAGCAGATAACAACATCTGCATCATTTACAACAGGTGAACCGATAGGCTCATCGGAGATAACAACGGAACAGTTAGCCGTACCGCCGCGCATCTCAGGACCATATGACGGGAACCATGATACTTCCTTGCCCTCATAAAGTGCAGCTTCGGCAGCGAACTTACCTGCGGAGAGGATACCCTGACCGCCGAATCCCGCAAGAATAATGGAAAAATCAATCATGCTTTCACCTCCCCTGCCTTCTTTGCCGCGATCATCTCATCGAGAGACTGAACAGTGAGATCCTCACCCTTGTAGCATCCGAGAGGATACTGGGGAAGCATCTTCTCTTTCAGCCAACCCATGGCCTCGATAGGCTCCTTGCCCCAGTTGGTAGGACAGATGGAGAGGAACTCCACGAATGAGAATCCAAGACCTGCCTGCTGAACCTTGAATGCCTTCTTAACAGCCTTCTTGGCGTTGGTAATGTTCTTGAAATCAGTAAGGGATACACGCTCGATGTAAGCAGCACCTGTGAGATTTGCAAGAAGTTCTGCGACATTGATGGGGTAACCCTGATAAGAAGCATCACGTCCGAAGGGTGATGTTGTAGTTACCTGACCGAGCAGAGTTGTGGGAGCCATCTGACCTGAAGTCATACCGTAAACGGCGTTATTGATGAAGAATACCGTGATCTTCTCCCCTCTTGCAGCAGCGTGAATGATCTCGGCACATCCGATGGATGCAAGGTCGCCGTCTCCCTGATATGTGAAAACAGTCTGATCCTTGAGATTACGCTTGATGCCTGTAGCGACTGCAGGTGCTCTTCCGTGAGCAGCCTGTACCATGTCGCAGTTGAAATACTCATAAGAGTTATACGAACATCCTACAGAAGCAACACCGACGGTAGTTCCGAGAATACCCATCTCTACCATTGACTCGGCAATGATCCTGTGTGCGATGCCGTGTGTACATCCAGGGCAATAGTGAAACGGTTTATCAGTAAGCCCTTCCGTCTTCTGGAAAACAATAGCCATTACACATTACCTCCTTCATGAATTGCTACGATCTTGTCGAGGATCTCCTTCTGTGTGGGGAGATTGCCGCCCATTCTTCCGTGGAAGTAGACAGGCTTTGCACCGTTAACAGCGAGCTTAACATCCTCGATCATCTGACCTGCATTGAGCTCAACATCAAGGAACGCCTTAACGTTAGGCAAAGCAGCAGTCTTTGCGATGATCTCCTCAGGGAACGGCCAGAGAGTAATAGGTCTGATCATTCCGACCTTGATCCCCATCTCGGCTGCCTGCCTGATGACATTCTTGGAGATTCTTGAGCATGTTGAGAAAGCCGTGATAACGATCTCGGCATCTTCAAGACCATATGCCTCGTATCTTACTTCATTCTTCTTGATGAGAGCATACTTCTCCTGAAGTTCAAGGTTCTTAACCTCAAGAACGTCAGGGTTGATGTAGATGGAAGTAACCGTGTTGTGCTCTCTCTTATATGAACCGTCTTCCTTGTAGCCCCTGCCGTTGCAAGCCCAGGGCTTATCGTATGTCTCGATAGGCTCTTCGTCACGGAAAGCGACAGGCTCCATCATCTGACCCAGAGTACCGTCACCGAGGATCATTACGAGATTCCTGTACTTATCGGCGAGGTTGAATGCCTCGACAGTAAGTTCATACAGTTCCTGAACTGAAGCGGGAGCAATGACGATATTTCTGTAGTCACCGTGTCCGCCGCCCTTTGTAGCCTGGAAATAGTCACCCTG
>DFIB01000186.1 GCA_002371375.1 Mageeibacillus sp. UBA3708
TCAAGCTTGCCCAGAACATCGGCGGCAAGGTCGTGACGAACGACTATAACCTCAACAAGGTCGCCATGATCAAGGGCGTGGAAGTACTGAATATCAATGAGCTTGCTAACACGCTCAAGCCTGTAGTACTTCCGGGAGAACATATGATAGTATCCCTTGTCAAAGAAGGTAAGGACAGGAATCAAGCTGTGGCATACCTTGACGATGGTACCATGATCGTAGTGGAAGATGGCAGGAAATTCATAGGGAATTCCATAAAAGTAACTGTAACGAGCGTACTTCAGACATCAGCAGGCAGGATGATTTTCGCCAAGCCTTCTGGTGCAGGACACAAATAGTTTTTCGGAGGGCGGACATGTACAATAACAAACGAGTTGCTGTCATCGTTGCAGCCGCAGGCAGAGGCACGAGGATGGGAAGTCCCATACCTAAACAGTTCCTTGAGATAGGAGGCGTGCCGGTTCTTGTGAAGACACTAAAAGTCTTCCAGAGAATGGATGAGATAGACTATATTTTCGTGGTCACAAATGAAGAGTATCTCGATCACTGCAAGGTCATAACAAAACGTGCAGGGATCGACAAGATCTCGGCGATCGTTCCCGGTGGAGATCACAGACAGGATTCGGTCTATAACGCACTGATGGAGATCAACAGACTCCACCCCGGTGTGGCATACGTGCTGATCCATGATGGTGCAAGGCCATATGTCAGTGAGAACATCATAAGGAATGTCCTTGAGGTCACAGAAAAAAAGGGCGCTGCCGTGGCAGCTGTCGCAATGAAGAACAGCATCAGGCACAGCAGCGAAGGAAGTGTATCGCGGGAAGATTTCGTTTCCGTCCAGACGCCGCAGGGGTTCAGGAAAGCTGAACTGATCAGGTCATACGAGGCGGCTCTGGAAGATAGTTATTACGGTACAGACGATGCAGAACTCGTAGAAAGAGCGGGGTTCCCGATAGAAATTGTAGAAGGTGAATATCAGAACATCAAGATAACGACAAAGGAAGATCTGCCTATGGAAAACAGAGTTGGAACAGGATTCGATGTACATAAACTCGTGGAAGGACGAAGACTCGTGCTGGGAGGCGTTGAGATCGAATATGCCAAAGGCCTTCTGGGCCACTCCGATGCGGATGTCCTCATCCATGCACTGATGGACGCGCTTCTTGGAGCAGCGGGCTTTGGCGACATCGGAAGACATTTCCCGGACAGCGATCCCGAATACGAGGGCATCAGTTCCATGGTGCTTCTGGGCAGAGTCAAGAGAATGCTCGATGAGAACTTCTACAAGGTAGGAAATGTAGATGTCACGGTCATAGCCGAAAGACCGAAGATCGCGGCGTATATCGATGCCATGAGGCAGACTATCGCCCGCACCCTTGATATCGACGAAAGCAGGATCAATATCAAGGGCACAACAACGGAACAACTGGGGTTTACGGGTAGAGGAGAAGGCATAGCAGCACATGCTGTATGCTCTATATACAGGTAAGGAGAGACAACAAACAATGAGATTATCAAGATTGCATTTCAAAACTCTGAGAGAAGTACCAAAGGAGGCTGAGATCCCAAGCCATATTCTTCTTCTCAGAGCCGGAATGATCAAAAAAACTGCTGCTGGGATCTATACTTACATGCCTATGGGATGGCGCACGGTAAGGAAGATCGAGAACATAGTAAGAGAAGAAATGGATGCAAAGGGTGCGCAGGAGATCCGCACATCCGTGCTGCAGCCGGGCGAGCTTTGGGAGGAATCAGGAAGATGGAGTGCATACGGTCCTGAAATGTGGCGTCTCAATGACAGAAACGACAGAGGTTTCTGCCTGGGACCTACAGCAGAGGAAGTGTTCACAGATATCATCCGAGGCGATGTCACATCCTATAAGCAGCTGCCGCTGAGCATCTATCAGATCTCAAACAAGTTCAGAGATGAGGCAAGGCCTCGTTTCGGCATGATGAGATCGAGAGACTTCATCATGAAGGACAACTATTCCTTTGACAGAGATGAAGAGGGCCTGGATCAGAGCTATGAAGACATGTATGAAGCATATACCAACGTCTTCACAAGATGCGGTCTTACCTTCAGACCTGTAGAAGCAGATCCGGGAGCGATCGGCGGTAATAACTCTCACGAATTCACAGCACTTTGCGAGTACGGTGAAAGTGAGATCGCATACTGCGAGAGCTGCGATATGGCAGCAACCGTCGAAAAGGCGGAATGCCTGGACGATCCGGCACAGGACGATGTGGAGATGCTCCCACTCGAGAAAAAGCATACACCTGGAACGAAGACCATCGAAGCCGTTGCAGAATACCTCGACCTTCCTACTGAGAAGACCATCAAGGCGCTGCTCTTCGTAACATATGATGAAGAAGGAAATGAAGCCGGTTATGTTGCAGCTTTCGTAAGAGGCGACAGAGAACTGAACATGACGAAGCTGGCAAACATCCTGGATATCAACCAGTACGCCATCGAATTCGCAGACGAAGAAAAAATGGCTGCCAAGACAGGCTGCGTCGGCGGATTCACAGGCCCTATGGGACTTCACGACTGCACGATCGTGGTAGACTCGGAGCTGCCGGGACAGAAGAACCTTTGCGCGGGAGCATGTGAGGCGGACCACCACTACATCAATATGAACTACGGCAGAGATTATGAAGGCGATATCGTTGCTGACATCAAGAACCTTCAGGAAGGTGACAGATGTCCTAGATGCGGCGGCGTCATCAAGCATGCCAGAGGCGTTGAGGTAGGTCAGATCTTCAAGCTGGGAACGAAGTATTCAGAGCCGATGGGCTGTGTTTATAAAGACGAGAACCAGAAGGATCATCCGATCGTCATGGGATGCTACGGAATCGGTATCTCCAGGACGTTCCAGGCGATCATCGATATGCCGGAGAACCACGACGATAACGGTATCATCTGGCCGATGTCAGTGGCTCCTTACCACGTGATCATCACGCTGGTCAAGGCCGGAGATGAGGTCCAGGAGAAGGTGGCTTCCCAGATCCACGATGAACTGGAGAAAGCCGGCGTAGAAGTTCTCCTCGATGACCGCAAAGAGCGCCCGGGCGTCAAGTTCAAGGACGCAGATCTTCTCGGCATTCCGGTTGCCATCACAGTAGGCAGAGGTGCCGCTGACGGTAAGGTGGAATACAAGCTCAGAGCAGA
>DFIB01000046.1 GCA_002371375.1 Mageeibacillus sp. UBA3708
CGATTTATCTTAGTCAATTATGCTGATGATTTTCATGACAAAGGCATCTGCTTCTATCGTAGTAATTATAGCATGCGAATAAATCATTCTTGATAATTATTTCTACATAAACAACTTAATAACACAAGTTAACAGCTTTATGTTTCTGGATTAAGATGCCAGTAAGAAATGGCTATGGGATTGGAAGAAACTTAAGATAGGCATATCTCATCATGCCCTGCGAAAATACCGTCGAAAAGGATAGTTACGGGTTTGCCACCATACATCTCAGGAATAATAACTACCTTTTCATCGCCTTTATACTTACGGAGCGTATAGGACTTTTCATCGTAATTGATCTGGAACTCAAATTCTTGTTATGTCCCCAGGGAATGCAGAATATCAACGCTTCGGAGGTGTCTTCTACAACCCCGAAAGATCTTGTGACCGGTTCAGCCTAACAGCGTATCAGCCTGTCGTCTTCCAATGTCCGAGCTGTGACAGATATCCGTCATACTGAATGCGTCTGTCCTCATCAGACAGATTGCCCGGATTAGGTGAATGATCGATAAGAAAGTCAAGAAGGGCGTCCTTGGATGTGTAAGCAAAATCACCTTCGGAATAACACCACTTGCAGTATTCTTCATTGAAGCTTCCGTCAGGCTCTCTGCTGATCACATCATCTTCCGTCAAAGGCATCCCGCAGCACTGGCATATGAGGTGTCTCGGACTGCCGAGAAGAGTGTTGATCGAGACGTTGAACTCCTTTGACAGGATCTTAAGCGTATCCGTATTGGGTTGTGTCTCGCCTATCTCCCAGCGGCTTACCGCCTGCCTTGTTACCATGACCTTATCTGCAAGCTGCTCCTGAGTAAGATTATTATCCTCGCGGAGTTTTTTCAATATGTCTTTTGTATCCATTTGCTTTTCTCCTTTACGGCTTTGATAACTTAAGTATGCATCCTGTCTAAGACCTAGGCAAGCAACTTGCTGTTGCTTCGATCCGTTATACCAACTCAAGCAGCATCTGCGATACATACTGGTAGTGATGGCTGTTGTACATCTTGACACTGTATGAAGTGACTCCGTATCCATCGAGGCGCTCCTTCAGATGCACAACACCCTGTGTCGTCGAATCGTTATCGCCGTAGTACTCCTGATAATCCTCATCTTCCATGTCTCCGGCAGTTATTATGAGCTGCCTGTCATATGTGCTGTTCCTGTCGAAAAATCCGTACTCCGTCTTATACTTCTCATAGTCGGCAACGCCCGTAAAATAAGGTGTCCAGAATGTGGGACTTGCAATGATATATCTTGCAAAAGGGCGGTTCTCATAAAGATCATAATTGAATGCCGCATAGTGCGCGAACACACCTCCCTGCGAATGCCCGAAAAGCGTTGACCTGTTGTAATCGAATGAGTACTTCTCACTCAAGTACGGCATCATGTTGTCGGTGATAAAATCCAGAAATTCCTTCTTATGGTCGCATAAGATATTCCCGCGCACTTCGTTGTCCCAGCTGTCTATATTGTATTCGAACCCGACCGTAATTATGATCTGCGGATCTTTCTTGCCCTGAGCCATCGCATCATAGAGTGACGTTACATCATTGAACCTCCAGACAGCATCCGTCAGGACAAGCGCAGGGTATTCCCTGGTCTGATCATATCCTGACGGAGTTGTCACATGGACAACAAATGTCGAATCAAATTCTTCATCATAGAGATGATACTCCCTGATGTTGTCTTTGATCGCGCTAACCTTATCATCATTCATCTGCCAGTAATAACTGTTAGCAGCAGTCTCAGATCCGCCGCTGTAATAGTACTCCAGGTATTCATCCAGATCAGCTTTATCAAGCATCTCCGTCTTACCTTCGATGACCGCCTCATATAATTTGATCATACTGTCATACTCTTCGTCCGCAGGCACCTTAGGGTAGCCGCCGGCGATCTCCTTATCCCACTCCGCCCGCAGTTTTGTCTTAAGATCATCAAAACTGTCATATTTGATCTCTGTTACGGGCATGTTGCCTGTACCGTCATCCATATGCATAAACACTACAGTCCCCGCGCCGCCGTCATACCCTTCATTCGGCAGTGCATTGAAGACAGGATTGCCATAGACAATTGAACCTATTTCCGGTATAAAGAAGATCTTGTCTTTGTACCCGCTGAAGTCTTTTGTATTTGAATCATCCTTGGTCATGTATTGTTCCCACGGATGATCAAGAAGTATAAAATCCGTCTCCTTTGAAGTCTGCAGTTCTTTGTCAGTCATGCGGTTAGTAAGTTTTACAGGCTGCGCCTTGGAGCCTTCCGTTGATCCTTCCGTTGATCCCGTTACTTCGGTCTGTTTGGCACATGCTGACATCGATGTCATCACTGCGAGCATAAGGATCGTTGATATCAGTTTGTTCATTTGGGTGTCCTCCATTTCGTTGTTACCATGATGGTATCAAAGCAATAAGGAGTACAAAGGGAGTGTATGTGGATTTTATGTGGAGGGATTTATAGACCATGGCTCGATGTAAAAATCTGATCAATCAAGGCTTGACATAAAAAGGCGTTTTTCTTGACATCGTCTTCCCAAAAGAGATCCTTGCCCTGACACCGCCTGCATAATTCTCAAGGTTGCAGCAGCCGCCCTGCTTGGTGATTATAAGATTAGCCAGATACAGTCCCAGACCGCTTCCGCCGTCCCTGGAACTGCGCGAAGGATCCGGCCTGTAGAACGGCTCGAACAGATGCTGCAGATCCTTATCGTCAATATGCGCACCCTCATTCTCAATGACCGTCACAACATTTGAGCCCTCATGCAGTGCCGTAACACTGATCGATGAGCCTTCCCGCGAATAGAAGACTGCGTTGCTTATAAAAGCTCCGACTGCAAGCGAAGTCAGTTCCCTGTTGCCGTCAAAGAAGAGTTCTTTATCAATACTCTTGTTAACGTTAATATCCCTGATGACAAACAGATCCTCCGACTCTTTGAGCTTATCATCGATCACCTCTGCCATATCGACCTGAACCACAGCAACGTCCTGAGCAGACTGCATCCTCGATGCGACCAGTATCTCATTGATCAGACTCTCCATCCGCTTGACCGTCCTAAGGGACTTAGCAAGATACTCATCGTGATCAGCGTATGGTCCAACGCCCTCTATCATGCCGCGCAGATGCCCCTCGAGAATTGTCACAGGAGTCTTAAGTTCATGCGATGCCGCAGCGAAAAACATCTCCTTCTGGCTCTCCATCTCTTTCACTCTGACGATCTCGTCTTCGAGCGCTTTGATCTTCTGCTCGAGCGTCTCAGACAAAAGATTCAGATCTCTGGCAAGATCTCCTATCTCGTCGCCCCGCCTGTCATCACACTTGGCCGCAAAATCCATCTGTGCCATCTGGCGCGATACTTTGCTCAGTTTGCGGACCGGACGGGCAAAGAGCATAGCATAAATGAACGAACTGATAAGCGACAAACTTACGACAACTGCGATCATCAGCGGATAACTGTTATGAACTGCGCGGGGTATGAGATTATACTGCTCACCATAGTCAAAATACTGCAGCAGATAATCAGTGGGATCATCCTTGAACCGGACACCGTAAGTTCCCATGCCGCCTCTGTCGAGTGCTTTGTGATAATCATGCAGATCTTTGATCGTCAGAGTTCCTATGTTGTCGAGCGGAGTATTATATTTACCGGTCTGATATGTCGTCCCATCAAAGAATGCCAGATCCATGCCTGTCCGCCTGATAAAATCATCGATCAGAGCACCTGATTCTTCACGTGTCGAATCCGAGATCCTCTGTATAAGATCATCCAGTTCGTCCTTGGGAGAGTAGAGCATTTCGGGAGTCTGCGAATATAGAACAACACAGATAAGAAGCCCGGATAAGACCTGCACCAGGAACGATATTACAAAAACCTTGAATGACAGTCTGTTAATCAGCTTTGGCAATCCTGTACCCCCTGCCGCGAACGGTCTCAATATAATCACCGCCCATCTTATGGCGGAGGTTCTTGATGTGGCTGTCAACGATCCTCTCATCGACGAGCGAATTATAGTCCCACAGAAGGTCAAGGAGCATCTCCCTAGTGTAGATCCTTCCGGGGTTCTTCGCCAGCGTCATCAGGATATCAAATTCGCGCGAAGTCAGCTCGATATGCCTGCCGCTCACAACGACGTCCATAGTATCCGGATCGATCGTTATATCCCCGCTGATGATCACATGTCCTGAACTAGCGGGAACGGCATCTTTTCTGCGGAGAAGAGCATTGATCTTGCGCACTAATACAGGCATTGAGAAAGGCTTTGTCACATAATCGTCCGCCATCAGATCATATCCTTTGATCTTCGACTTGTCATCGCTTAACGCGGACAGGAACATCACCGGAACATCAGACTGTCTCTTAATGACCTCGCACACACCAAAGCCGTCGATCTTCGGGATCATTATATCGAGCAGGACAAGGTCATAGTGCGATGCAGAGAACATCGACAGCGCCTGCACGCCGTCTTCGGCAAGCTCCACATCAAAGCCTTCATGCGTCAGATAATTGAGCAGCAGTTCTCTTATCTCAGGCTCGTCTTCCGTCACCAGTATCTTTCTCATATGGATATTGTATAACAGTATTATGGATTTATTGTGGAGAAGAATTTCTTTTTTATTTGCCGGCTTCCGTACTTAATTACTCAGCCTTGGGATGACAGCTTGCGGAACAGCCATTGTTACTGCCCTGCGAAAAAATCACGCTTCCTGAACCCCGCAGTTATAAAGCGCATGGATGCTCTCATCAGACTGGGGTAATGAGTCCGGCTTAATCCGCTACGCAGTGCGTAGCGATTCGGGAAAATCAAGTATAATTTTCTCATTCTGCGTAAATTACTCTCATAAAACCAATGTCATTAAGTTAAGAGTTTAAGCAATAACGGCCTATCCGACTATATTCCATTTCTTGCTGTTTAAGTCTGACAGATCCGAGGCGCGGAATCCATTACAATCAGACTGAAAATTATTTTTACTCATTATAGTCCTACTCCAAAAGAGCGAAATACGTCTTCATATCAGACCAAAATGAAGAAATAAGCAGATTAGTCTGATTTTTGAGATTTTTAGAAGGCCTGTAATCAGACTAAAATTCAAAATCCGATCTTTTGGTCTGATTGAGAGGCTGTTATATAGCTTAAGATATCAGATCAAATTTCAAAAATGAGCATGTTAGTCTGATTTTTATGAACTCCGACAAGTCTTAGCATCAGACCATTTCCGGATTTTTAGAAGATTGGTCTGATAGAAGTCTCCCTAGCTTTCCGTGAAGAACCTTTTTAGTAAAAGCTTCTATCTCATATTAGACTGAAGCCATATTATATGAAAAAGGCTCGGAGATGTAAGCCCCGAGCCTCGTTCATTGTTCTTGTAACTGTTCTTTAGCCTTCAATGGCAATCGTTGTGTTGGAAGGAAGAGCCTTAAGTTCCTTCTTCGGGATGCAAAGCTTTAATACACCGTCTTCGTACTTTGCCTTAACGTCTTCGGTCTT
>DFIB01000037.1 GCA_002371375.1 Mageeibacillus sp. UBA3708
CTTCATCTCAAACATGATAGAGATAAATTCCGTGCCGTCCTCACCGTAATCCCTGAAGATGAAGTCGCCCTTACTCCCCGTCTCGCTCACCTGATTATCCTTATCGAAATAAGCATTCGGGAATGCGGCCGTCCTGAACATATTGAACTGCGTCAGGCAGTGCTGCTCAAGGCTCTCTCCCACCATCTTCGTTGACTGGCGCGCCTTGAAGTCCTTGTAGAACTCGATCTCCTTATCCTTGGCGTTGAGCTGATTGCGGTAATTCTCCTCGATCGACTTCTCCTTGAGCTCGCGCTCGGTCTCCTGATTCTTCAGCTGCCCCTTGAGTTCGACGATAGCTGCTTCCTTATCGGCCAGTTCCTTGTCCTTGGCATGCACGGCATTATTGACGGCGAGCTGCTTCTCGTTATCGCTCAGCGCGATCTGATTCGTCAGTTCTGTTATCTTCTGTTCCTTTGCCGCCATCTTCAAGTCACTCTCTGACTTAACTCTGGCAAGCTCTGATGCCAGCTGCTGTCTGGCGAGTTCGAGTTCGTTCCTGAGGTCTGCAATCTGCTTGTCTTTGTCGGCGTTGACCTTGGTCACGGCAAGTTCCACAGAACGCTTCTCGCTGTTCTCGTATTCCTGCTGTCTGCGCTCTATCTCCTTGTCGAACTCGGAGTCGTGTACCTGCTTGAGGATGGCTGCATAGCCTGATTCATCCACCTGGAAGACTTTCTGACAATTAGGACATTTGATCTCATTCATCTATAGTATCCCCCTTATATCTTTTGTATAGATTTTACCACGGCAGAGGGAATCTTAGTGTCCCAATATTGTCGCTTTATACCCTTTTCGAGGGGCGCCTGTAGCCCGGGCCCTTGTATCCGAAGCTGATCGCCTGCTCCGGGCATGACTTGATGCACTCGCCGCACTGGATGCATTCGGCGTCACAGACCGTCCTGACGTCCATTTTGCACTTGTTCACGCAGGCGTTGCAGTGTGTGCATTTGCTCTGATCGACCTTGATGCCGAAGAAAGACACCGGATTGAAGAACGAGTACAGCGCCCCGAGCGGGCACAAGAACCTGCAGAAGGACCTGTAGCAGAACACGCATGCCGCGAGGATAACAACCATGATTATTACTTTCCACGAGAAAAGGAATCCCAGCATGTCCAGCAGTCCCTCATCGGCAAGCACCAGCGGCAGTCCTCCCTGAAGCGTGCCGGCCGGGCAGATGTACTTGCAGAAACCGGGATACAGCTTGACAAGCGGGACAATAATGACAAATACTAGCAGGATAATGTATTTGGTCTTGGAAAGGATCCTCGTCGCGCGGCTCTTCTTAAGTTTGGGCCCATGTATCTTGTTGAGCAGTTCCTGGATGAGGCCGAACGGACACAGAAAGCCGCATATGAGCCTTCCGCAAAGGATCCCGAACAGCAGCAAAGTGCCGAGAACATAGTACGGGAACCTGAACTTGTACGATGCCAGCGCCGACTGAAGACTCCCGAGCGGGCATGCCGCGACCGCACCGGGACACGAGTAGCAGTTGAGGCCGGGAACGCAGATTTCCTTGGAATCGCCTGTATACAGTGTCCCCTTGGCAAACCCCTTGAAATTACAGTTATAGAGGACCGCCACGATCAGCTGCGTGTACCTTCTCAGCGATATCCGCCGCAACACTCCGCCTTTCCTGACGCTCATCCCAGGCCTATGCACTCGTAGCAGATCATGCGCGCCTTGTTGGCCACCTCGCTAAACTCGCCGCCGATTATCCCCAATACGATAAGAGCGACCGCGGCCAGAAGTATAATACAGGCAATAACATTCCGGATATTTCTTCTCATTTGTTCAAAGCTTCCTCGATGGCATCCTTGTAAACATTATACGCATCGCGCGGCGCACCCGAGAATCTCTGCACGACCTTTCCGTCTTTGATCACGACAGTATAAGGGATACCATTCGTGGGGAATTTAGTTGCGCAGAGCTGCATATCCTCATCATATACAAAGGTAAAGGTGTAGCCGTTCTCAGCAATATATTTATCAACAACATCCTTCGTCTCTCCATAATCGACTGCAAGGAAAACAACCCTGTCCTTATACTCATCAGCCAGCTTCTGAATCTCAGGAAACTCCCTTATGCAGTAAGGACACCAAGTCGCCCACACATTCACAAAAATAACCTTGTCTTTATTCTCCGACAGTATAAACTCGCCGCCACCGGCAAGCTCCGCCTTAAAATTCGGAACCGTCATCCCCGGCACCAGCGGAGTCTCAACAATACCGCTGTAATCATCCACAGCCTCATTTGTTCTGCCCTCTCCACCGTCCGAATTGCCGTCTGAACTGACAGAACTTGTGTAAGTCCCGTTGTTTATATTGTTAGTGCTGCATCCTGCTGCCGTAATGATAAGGCCTGCGGTGAGCAGCAAACTTAAAAATCTCTTTTGCATTATGAGCTCCTCCGTTCGAGCATATTATACAGCAAAAGCGGGTAGGCTACAGACTTAATCAGACTATGATCGTCAGGCAGATCTGAACATTATTCTCCAAAAACATTATATTGCAGGAAAGATCTTTCCTGTTGATCATGTTGACAAACCGGCCCGGATATTGCATAATCCATGTGTTAGCCGAGGCTAACAACATTGGAAACGGAGATATACAGACTTGTCAGAAGAGTTGATAATAAAGCATTGTTCACCAACTTTGGCGGGTATTAAGATCGCTAATCTGTTCAATTGCGACTGCCATTCCCACGAGGAATTAAACGTGACGATACGTATGCTCAACCATAGGCTCTTTGCCAAAGGTCTTCTCATAATGCCTGTAAAGTATTTCGGTAACAAAGCTCTGATCTATGTCTTTAGGCCCAAGTTGCTGAGAGCATATCTCAAGGATGAGAGAGTAAAACAGATACTCAGGGAGAACGGATATGACACCGATGACATACAAAAGTGTATGAAGCGTATCATATCAAGGCTTCAGAACGGATCATTTCCACATGAGATTGGTATCTTTCTCGGCTATCCGCCTGAAGACGTTCAGGGTTTTATCGATAACAACGGACAAAACTTCAAGATCTGCGGTCATTGGAAAGTCTATGGCGATGAGCAGAAATGTGATAACTATTTCAAGCAGTGCGAGAAATGCACCAGATGTTATCTTGATTCATACAGATCAGGGAATACTATCGAACGGCTGACAGTGGCTGTTTGAAGTAAATAGATAGAAAGAGGTACATATTATGAGTAAAGTAGCTGTTGTATTCTGGAGCGGAACAGGCA
>DFIB01000116.1 GCA_002371375.1 Mageeibacillus sp. UBA3708
TAATCGGGCCAAAAGAACACCCAAAGTGAACACCCCAGGTGTTCCTATCACGGGTTATTTTACGCTAATCTGGCCAAAAGAACACCCCGGAGTCCCATCCGGATAATTCCTCAAATCGTGTGAATAACCAAAACGATAATTCTGACCGTCACTCCATATCCTCAAAAGCATCGAGACCTCTCTTGACGCTTCCTCTGATATCGCCGTGTCTCACCTGTAACATTGTTACAAAGCTGGCAAATGCAAACACTGTGGCATATATGAACAGGATGCGGTAATTAAGGTTACGCATCAGGGTTCCGGCGAGAACGGGGGTTAACACCTGACCTGCCATTGATGCCGTGTAGTAATATCCGGTGAACTTGCCGCTGTCAGAACCTCGGCACATCTCTACTACCATCGGCAGGGAATTGATGCTGATGGCAGCCCATGCCACACCGACAAGCGCGAAGATAAAGTAAGTGAATATCCCTATGGAATCAAATAAAGTCGTCATGAAGAAGCACGCAAGGAAGCTTCCTGCGAGAAGAAGCGTTCCGAACAGGATAGACTTCTTGCGGCCGATCTTCGACTGAACGAATCCGAGCGGAATGTAGGATACTATGGCACCTGCCGAAGCTACCATGAAGCACGTTGATGCTCCTCCGATTCCTTCGCCCATGATCGCGCTGATATATGTGGTAAACCATGTTGTCACCGCATTATATGAGATATACCAGAGCATGATAGAGACCAGAAGGAAGATCATAGATCTGAGGACAGGACGCGGGAGCTTTACTGCGCCATTTGATGTGGTCTCAGTTAGATCCCATTCGGGATGACGACGCTCAATATCGTTATTCTCTTCTGATAATTTCGGCTCGTTAACGGTGTAGAACATTACAATTGCCGATATTGCCATGATTATTGAAATGACGATGAATAAAGGTCTGTAGTTTACGTGATCAAGTCCTGCGGTCTTTGTCTTCGAATACATCAATGAAGCAAAGAGCAGGTACATGATGCCTCCGACGGCTCCCATAAGATTGATGACGGCGTTGCCTTTGGATCTGAGAGGCTTAGGCGTTATATCCGACATCAGCGCGACAGCGGGTGATCTCCAGACTGACATGATAAACAGGAGAATTCCGATACAGACGATAAAGCCGGATGCTGTGTACAATATGCCTTCCTTGCCTTCGTAATATGCATTGTCGATTATGGGCAGGATGTTAAGGAACAGGATGCTTCCTGCAGTGCCCAGCAGGATGTAAGGCATCCTCTTGCCGATCCTGGTCCTTGTCTTGTCCGACATCCTGCCGAAAAACGGCAGAAGGAAGAGAGCCAGTATATTATCCGCTGCCATGACCAGACCCGAATAGGTCTCATTCATGTGGAATGTCCTTGTAAGGATAAGGGGTATGACATTATCATACATCTGCCAGAAGGCACAGATGCTCAGGAAAGCAAGCCCTGCAAGAAATGTCTGTCTGTAGTTAAGCCTCATAAAATGATTGTAGCACAATTACCGAATTATCAGCGTTTTCTTAAATAAAATTATTATATAAAACGCTATGCAGTTGGTGTATAATACTTCGGTATTTTAAACTCGAGGTGATATTATGCACAAGAAATTGTACATTCCGGGTCCTGTTGAAGTCAGACAGGATGTACTGGATAAGATGGCCACACCGATGATCGGCCACAGAACAAAGGAAGCGTCTGATCTTCAGCAGTCCATTTCCGAGAAGATGCAGAAGGTAATGGGAACAAAGAACAGGATCGTTCTCTCAACTTCTTCAGGAAGCGGACTCATGGAGGGTGCGGTTCGATGTTTTACCGCTAAGAAGGCGGCTGTGTTCTCGATCGGTGCTTTCGGCGAGAGATGGTACAAGATGTGCACGGCTAACGGCGTTCCCGCCGATATATTCAGATCCGAACTCGGACAGATCACTACTCCTGAGATGATCGACGAGGTCCTTAAGACAGGTGAGTACGATCTTATCACGATCACACAGAACGAGACATCTACGGGTATCCACAATCCCATGGCAAGACTTGCCGAGGTTTATAAGAAGTATCCGGATGTCATCGTATGCGTAGATACCGTATCTTCAATGGCAGGAGATTACATCCCCGTTGATGAGCTCGGCATTGATGTATGTATCACATCAACACAGAAGTGCCTCGGACTTCCTCCGGGAATGGCGATTGCATCAGTTACGGACAGAGCCATCGAGAAGGCGAAGACCATACCTAACAGAGGTCTGTATTTCGATTATGTTGAGCTTGTCAAGTTCGTTGACGAGAAGCCTTATCAGTATCCTTCGACACCTTCCGAGTCACACATGTTCGCGCTTGATTATCAGCTCGACAGGATCCTGGAAGAGGGTGTTAAGAACAGATGTGACAGACATGCTCATCTGGCAGAGATCGTAAGGAAGTGGGCAAGGGAGAACTGTGAACTCTATTCGGATCCGGATAACCTGTCCAATACGGTTACATGCATTACGAACACGACGGGTATTCCTTTCGCGGAGCTTAACAAGGCAATGCAGGCCAAGGGATATCTCATCAGCAACGGCTACGGCGCATTGAAAGACAAGACTTTCAGGATCGCACACATGGCCGACACAACAGAAGAAGAGATCAATGAACTGCTCAAGGTTCTCGGTGAGACCATCGCGGAACTGAAGGCTAGATGAGGGGGATTTTGCAATGAAGATTCTTATTACAGAGAGTATCGCCGAAGAGTTTGTTACTGACCTGAGAAATCAGGGATTCGAGGTTGAAGAATACCTCGGTCATACGCAGGAGGAGATAGAGGGACACATCAAGGGATGTGATGCGCTCATCGTAAGATCCGCGACGAAGGTCAACGAGGAACTGCTGAACAATGCAGATTGTCTCAAGGTCGTGGGACGTGCCGGTACGGGTATCGACAATATCAACGTTCCCGCATGTACTGAGCACGGCGTTATCGCGCTCAATACTCCTACGGCAAACAACATGGCTGCAGGCGAGCTTGCAGTGGCTCATGCTTTCGCGATCTTCCGTAACCTTTGTGATGCCAACAACGGCGTTCACACGGGTGACTTCAGAAGAGGCAATTGGATCGGCGTCGAGCTCGAGGGCAAGACGGCAGGTGTTATCGGTCTCGGAAGGATCGGTTCCATCGTATCCAGGAAGCTCAAGGGAATCGGCATGAACGTTGTTGCATACGACCCCTATGTACCTTCTGAGAAGTTCGAGAAGCTCGGTGTCACAAGATGTGAGACTCTTGACGATCTCCTCAAGGTCGTTGACCTCATTACAATGCATACGCCTAAGACAAAAGAGACATATAACATGATTGCCAAAGAGCAGCTTTATAAGTGCAAGAGAGGCGTCAGAATCGTTAATGCCGCAAGAGGCGGACTTGTCAACGAGCAGGATCTTGCAGATGCTCTGGCGGAAGGCCAGGTTGCTGCTGCAGCCATCGACGTATTCGATGTGGAGCCTTCCTACAACAAGAAGCCGGGTGAGCAGGAATTCGATAACGTACTCATTCACGCACCTCACTGCTACATCACTCCTCACCTTGGAGCATCGACTGTCGAGGCAACATATAACGTAGGTTCGCAGGTGGCAGACCTCGTGGCAAGAGCTCTCAAGGGCGAGATGGTCGCTGCACTGAACATGCCTGCCATCGAGGGTGACATCAATGCCATCAGACCTTACTGCAACCTCGCAGAGAAGATGGGCAAGATGTATTATCAGACAGAGAAGTCTCCCGTCAAGAGGATGGAGATCTGCTATGCCGGCGGCATCGCTAACCAGAATATGGAGATCGTTACGATGAGCCTTCTTGTAGGCATACTGAAGGGTATGGGTGTCGACAGCGTATCTTATGTTAACGTTAAGGAATGCGTTGAGGAGTTCGGAATCAAGGTAAGCGAGAAGTATGAGCAGGATGCCAAGAAATACAGCAATCTCGTTACCGTTACATTCCACAACGACGACGGCAAGGATCTTGTTCTTGCAGGTACTGTATTTGAACCTGACACGGAAGTGCTCGTATCGTTTTACGGATATGAGATGAACTGCATTCTGTCCAACACGGTTCTTGCGATCAAGAACGATGATGTTCCCGGTGTCATCGGCCGCATCGCCACGACACTCGGACGCCGCAATATCAATATTTCAAGCCTCCACTGGGGTCGTAAGGACACAGGTAAGGCGACTGCTTATGCTCAGGCTTTCGTTGCGGTTGAGCAGCCTGTTACGGACAAGATCATCAAGGAGATCGAGGCCTGCGAGGGCGTTCGCAAGGTATCTCTGATCGACTTCACATAATATCCGTCAGATATCATGAAGTGCCACTACCGCGTAAGCAAAGGCTGGATGAGTGCCCCTTGCGGCATCTCGTTCTTCAAAGGTAAATATCATGTTTTCTATCAGCATAACCCTGACGCACCGCGTTGGGGTTATATGCATTGGGGGCACTGTGTAACGTCTGATTTTATAACCTATGAGGAGCTGCCCGTGGCATTGACGCCGTATGACGGCGGTTCATATCTCGGAGGATCATCGATAGTTGCCGGCGGCAGGTTATATCTGTTCTATACATCAGGCAATGAGGTGCTGTCTGCCGTGTCGGAGGACGGGATACATTTTGCCGATACCGAATTCGGGGCATTGACCGGCGACTGTGAGTACTTCATGGATCCGCACGTGATAAAGTACGGGGAACGGTACCTTATGCTCGTAGGGACCGGCCGTCACCACGTTGCCGGGATATCATTGTACGAGTCATCTGATCTTGTGTCGTGGCACTTCGTATCGGAGATTCTGTCCGACCTCCGGTTCGGTTCTCACATAGAATCCCCGAATCTGTTTAAGGCCGATGATAAATGGTGTCTGATGTTCACTTCATCGAGACAGCTGCCGTCACGCAACATATGCTGTCTGGGACAGTTCGACGGTGTATCATTTGAGGCTGAAGGCGATTTCTTCTCACTTGAATCCGGCCCCGATCTCTATAATCCCTACGTGCTTCAGGAGTCCGGCCGCAACCTCATGCTGGGGTGGTACTACGACCGCAAATCCGCCACCGGCATCTCGAAAGGGATGCTCACATGCCCCCGGGAGATCCGCCTCGATAAAGCCGGAAGACTTGTTATCGTGCCTTCATCCGAACTGTATGATAACCGTCTCGTAAAAAATGAGAGCAGCTATGTCTCCTACGACAACGGCAGACTCCGTGTGGTATTCGAGAAGAGGACGATATTCGATAAGGCGTATGCAGCGCTTCCGGATATCGAGACGGTGGAAGAGGCGGAGTGCTGCGAAGCGTTCTTAAACGGCGGCGTGGATAATATAACCGTTGCATTCTGATTATGGTGTATAATCATGATATGAAGACGAAGATAGCTTGTATTTTTCTTATTATAACTATTCTTGTTCAGCTCGCGGGCTGCGGTAAGACCGAGCCTTCATCGCAGGCTGCGGCAGATAACAACTGTGACATGAGTTCCGAAGATTATGTGTGCGGCAACGGGGATGTAGAGAATCTGTATTTTAAGTCTGCTGTATGCTCAATCAAGGAAGATGGTCTGTCAAACTATCATGCAGCCTGCTTCAGGTCCGGAGACTGTCTTTGTGCGGTGTTGCCTTGTTTCAACGAAGAGACGTTTGATTCGACTGTTAAGGTGTATCTGATCGATTTTGACGGTAATATCAGATCTTCTTTTGAGCTGGAAGATGCGGGAATAACAGTTGATGCTAATGCCCCCAAATCTGCCGACTGGAACGGTGAGAGGATAATATGTGCAGGACATGAAGCGAATTATATGGTTCACGATTACAGCGGCGAGCTGATAGCCCGTGCGGGAGGCAACGATCCTGAACTGGGAGAGACCAGAGCGCTTATCGGGTGGGGCGACACTTTCGTGATCGTTACGGATAAGGGAGCGATCAGGTATGACTGGAAT
>DFIB01000237.1 GCA_002371375.1 Mageeibacillus sp. UBA3708
GCTGACCGCCTGATAACTGTGTCGGAAACTTCTTCCAGTCCTGCTCCGTGATCTCCACCTTGGCAAAAAGATCCTTGGCCCTCTGAGCCAGTTCCTTGCGGTTTTTGGTCAGGAGGAGTCCGCTTACCATTACATTATCCAGCGCACTCATCGTATCATTCAGGTAATTCTGCTGGAAAACAAATCCGCAGTGATTGCGCCTGAACACAGCAAGTTTGTCATTGCTGTATTTGGAGATATCCTCCGCCCCGTACCTGACCTGTCCCAGTGTCGGTCTGTCCATTCCCGACAGCGAATACAGCAGCGTGCTCTTGCCGGAACCGGAGTTGCCCATAATTACCGTAAAATCTCCCTCATAGATCTTCAGATTGAGATTCTTGATTACATGCTGCTGAACGCTCTCATTCGAATAAGTCTTGCAGAGATCCGTTGCCTCAAGTATTGCTTTCTTTGTCTTGTCAGCCATTATCTTAAGCTCCTTTGCCACGGGTTATTCCCTTAATCTGAGCTTATTGTATGACATGAGCCTTAGGAAGTCTTAACGCAGAGTTTAAGAGATTCTTAACTGATTCTTACATACGTGTGATATACTCATCGCATGGTCGGACAATTTGCATCATTGAAGCTATATGTAACAGCCGTTAGTGTAGGGATCATTACAGTGTTCCTGCCGTGTGTCCGGCTGGTCGCGGATGTCAACGGCGAGAAGCAGACTTTCTATTCATCCGTAATGAAGAGCAACTGGGGCATATTTATCCTCATTCTCTATATCCTGGCATTGGTCCTGACCGCCAAGAATCATCCGGTCCCGGCAGTGATAGCCGGATTCCTCGGTGCCGGGCTGGAGACCTACTGTGTATTCACAAGAGCCGCCGGGGCAGCCGGCAAACTGACCGTCCGCGGCTATACGGTCGTCAAGACCGGCTATGAGTACGGAATCTACATTATGATGATCGGCCTGATGGGGCTCGTCATGGGAGGATTGTGGGCAATATCAGAGTATTTGGGGGATGAGTGAAAAAAGGACATAACTCCCTATATCTGTCCGGGCATCTACTGCAGCATAATCCCACCCACGGATTCCGTGCAGAACCTGTTTATTTGAACTAAAAATGGTCATTTTTGAAGGTCCCATAGCGGTCAATATCGCCGGGCGCTAACACCTCCAACTGCAAAAAGGATCTCCGGTATTTGTCACCTCAACAACAGCGAAATAATTGTTATTTTGACAGTAAAAGTGTATCATTATTCTTCGAACTGCTGTTCGCGCTCGGATATGCGATCAGCCTGCCGGCGGCAGGACTCGCCGGGAACTTAGGAAAGCATGTCTGATCGAAGCGTTAACTGACAGACAATACATATTCACGAAAGGATGTAACAAAATGAAGAAACTGCTTATCGTTCTGGTGATCGCCCTTATCGGACTCGGCCTTATAGGCTTCGGAGTCTACTCACAGTTCTTTGCCGGGAAAGGTTACGTAGAGACCACGGCAAAGATAACACGGATCGACAAGACATTCACGGGCTACGACAACGACAATATCGAGCAGTACGAGTATGACGTTTACGTAAGCTACACAGTTGACGGCAAGGAATACAACGAGAAATCGGATTACTATTCCCCCAACTACACAGAAGGCCAGGAGATCAAAATCTCATATGATCCTGCCAACCCTTCAAAAATGTTGGCAGATTCCGGCAAATTCGGCTATTTCATCATCGGCGGCGGCGTACTGACACTCATCATCGGAGCTGTAGTGCTGTTAAAGAAGAACGTGTGAGTTGTCAATCGTCAGCGGTTTGCGGGCAATAGCAGAGTATTTTGGAGATGAGTGAAAAACGTCCCGGATGGATTGACCATCCGGGACGTCGTTGGTATTTGTTAATTACTAATTACTGTGACTGCTCCGTCTCTGAAGTCTCAGTAGTCTCAGAGGCAGGTGTCGCCTTTATCTTCTCTCCCAAATTTGATGAGAAACTGAAATTAACATCCGTTGCACGTGCGAATATAACAAAATGATCAACATCCTTTTTGTTAACAAATGTATGACTATGGAGATCATTCAATTCAACTCCCTTTGAACCTCCGGGTTCAAGTGTAACGAGAAGATCCTCTACTCCTCCTATTACTTTCCCTTTCTTATTGAACAACAAACCATAAATATTGAGCGACTGTTCAACTTCCGAGTTGTTTGTCACTTTAGCAGAAAGATATACATAACCAAGCGAATCCTTTTTGACCTTGGCAGATGAAACATCACAATCATAGTATCCGGCCTTTGAATCATCAACTACGTAACAGGCGACACTCTGAGGATCAACATTGACACCATTCTTTATCGAGGTGCCCTCATCGACTGAACCATAAGAAAAGATATAACCCTTCTCGTTTGGACCAATGAGATCAGGGGCTGAATAAGTAAACAAACTGTATTCATTTGAGCTCATAAGATAACTCTTATCATTATTCCCAATTTTTGTTAAAAACAAACACTTTTGTTGAACCACATGTTAACGTGCAGGTTTTCGGATACCTTCATACATTTAATGTTACAAACAGATTACTGTCCGCGAAAACTGCGGAAAACTATGGTGTTTTCCGCGGATTCGCAGATATATAAAAATCTTTCCGCGAAAACTGCGGAAGCAATGCCGTTTTTCCGCGGAAACACCAATATCGTTCGGTCAAGGTAACACCACTGACCACTACGACTGACCATGCATCTATAGGCATAGTCCCATGAACACAAAAAAAGGAGTTGCCTCTCTGTGAACTGATCACTTTTGAGGCAACTCCTTGATCCCGTTATTGTCTCTTATTCCCCGATTATCTTCAGCACGCTGTTCTTGCCGTTGAGCTCGATCATGTTGCAAGTATCGGCAGTTGTAACAGTGTTACACTCGATATTGTTGTTCTTGCCCTCGCATCTCGTATCGAAAGCAAATCCCTTGGGCACGCGAAGTTCCACATTGCCGCCGATAACGTTGATGTCAACTGCTCCCTGCGTTCCGTCAAGTGCCAGCTTAAGGTCACTCTTCGTATCGATCTCTATCCTCTCGAAAGCAAGGTTGCTCACATTCAGGACTCCGCCCTTGATATCGATCTCGATGTGCTCCGCATTCTTCGGGATACCGACCTTAACCGGGATGTCACCGTCGATATCGATGTCGGCCTGTTCGTGGTCTGTATCGAACTTTACCGTTGCCGGCACCACGATCGTGTTGTCCTCTGTTCCGTACAGTGTTACCTCGCTGCTGTTCTTGATCTTGATATCATAATCTTTCATTGTCATATCCTCCCTTGGTTTGATGGCTTAAGTATAACAAGCCCGGATACGGAAGTCTTAACGTCAAGCTTACCAAATTCTTAACTGTTTCTTAAATGTGGCGGGTGCTATAATCAGATCATGAAATACGGCGAATCATCTTTTGATATAATTTACCTTCTGTTTGCCATTATCAGCGGAATAATTATCCTGATCAGGCGCAGAGACACTATCGGCAAACTCATGGGTTCGGCCGCGCTTATTCTCGGAGCAGGAGATGCTTTCCACCTTATCCCGAGAGTATTGAATTACTTCGTTGACGGTGACTTTACGGCATGGCTCGGATACGGCAAACTGATAACTTCCATTACGATGACAATATTCTATGTGCTGCTGTTTTTACTCCACACAAAGCTTTTTGTCTGGAACAGCAAAACAAATAAGAATCGTATTCTGATCTTACTCCTGATTGCCACAGCCTGCAGAGTCATTCTCTGCCTGCTCCCCGGCAACGACTGGGCCGGCGGCGGAAGTTCTGTCTTTTACGGGACCATCCGCAATATTCCTTTCGTCATGATCGGGGTGTTGATAGCTGTCATTTATTATCAGAGACGTAATGAACGGAAGAATTTCAAGAGGGTCTGGCTGTATATAACCCTGTCGTTTCTGTTCTATATCCCCGTCGCGGTTGCGGCATCCCTTGTGCCAATGCTCGGCATGCTGATGCTGCCCAAGACGGTATGTTACATGCTGATGCTGGGTGTTTTTCTCAAGGAAATTGACGGGAACTATCTCACGCTTTCCTGACAAAGACCTCCGCAACGAATCCGCCGTCACGTCCGTTGTGGAAATCTATCTCGCCTTCCATCTTCCTCATGAAGTAATCTGCCAGATACAGTCCCAAACCGCTGCCGGGGAGACCTGACGAACCGGTGCCGCGGTAGAATTTCTGCGTGAGCAAAGACAATTCTTCTTCTGGAACACCGGGGCCCTCATCGCTGATCTTTATGATGATTCCTTTGTCATTCTTGGAATATTCAACCGTTACATCAGTCTTCGCGTATTTAAGTGAATTGCCGATGATGTTATCGATCACCTGTTCCATCCTCAGAGCGTCGTAATAAAGCAGGCATTCAGGAACACTTCCGGTCTCCCTGATATTGCCTGATGTCTTGAGATTATCGATCATGTCACCGATCATGAGTGAAGAGTTATCGGACGGAGCCACCTTAAGCTCCGATACCTCTTCAAGAGAAGCGCTCATCATGTTGCTTATAAGGCTGTCTATCGTCGCCGCCTTGGCTCTTATGACCTCCGTCTTCGACGTGACATCCGGAGAAGGATGTTTGACTTCAAGGACCTCGCATGTGGCGCTTATAGTAGCAAGCGGCGTTCTTATGTCGTGGGATAATTCGGCGAGCATCTCCTGCTTGGCCTTCTGCATCTCCGCCTCCTTGGCCCGTGCGCTCTTAAGCTCCTCACGCATGATATCGAAGCTCTCCGTGAACCCGCCGAAAAAATCGCCGCGTCCTTTGGCGAGAGGGAAATCCAGATTGCCCCTGGCCACCTCACCCGCGAACTTGCCGAGCTTTCTGAACGGCCTGATGTATTTGACATAGACGAAGATAAGAAGCGCCGTTCCCGCTGCAGCAAATGCCGCCCATACGACGATCATCCTTACCGTCATCCCGTGCTCTACGGCTGCCACTTCATCATCGACGTCATTCCACACGGCCTTGCCTGTTACCACGCCGTCGTTCACTATGTCCATTACAAGTGCGCCGGACCTGTAGTAACCGTTAAGACGCGAAGCATAATCGGAATCGGTGACATTGATCACCACGCAGCCCTCAGGCGCACTGCCGCCCTCCGCTATCTTCTCCACCTGAGAATTGTAATAGACCATGTCGCGCACGGACCGTTCGCTCCTGCGGAACACCGGGATGAGCCCGGCACATATCAGAACGATCCAGCAGATTACGACATATCTGAACTTCATTCACCGATCTCCAGAATGTACCCCGTGCCCCAGATGGTCTTGATGTATTGAGGGTCATTGGGATCCTTCTCTATCTTCTCGCGAAGGCGCCTTATGTGTACGTTCAGCGTGCCGTCACTGTAGAACGAATCGCCCCATACGGCTTCAAATATCTCATTCTTGGTGACTATCGTATTGCGGTGTTCGTACAGATACTCCATGAGAGCAAACTCACGGGCTTTGAGCTGCACTTTCCTGCCGTTCAGAGTTACGCTCATCGTGGCACGGTCCATCGGTGAGGACTCCTGCTTTGCAGCCTGTCCGCCCGAAGAAGAAGCGCCCTGATTGCGCCTCAATATGACCTTGACCTTGGCGAGCAGAACACTTAAGGCATACGGCTTCTTGACGTAATCATCACCGCCGATATTGAGCGCTATCAGCACATCATCGTCGCTCTGGCGCGCACTGATGAACAGTATCGGTATATCGGAATCCTCGCGTATCTTTTTGCACAGTTCGAAGCCGCTCCGGTCGCCGAGATTGACATCGAGAAGCACAACATCGCAGGTATTTCCTGCAAGGAATCCCAGGCACGAATCCATGTCATTCGCAACGTACGAACTCACGCCGAACATCTCGAAATACTCGGCTGTCATCTTCGTAAGTTCAACTTCATCGTCGACGATAAGACAGTTATAGTGTGCCATAAAGGTATCTTACAGCTTTCCTCCCTTTGAACCTCCGAGGCTGGCGGAATTAAGTATATTCGTATCAAATGAGAACGTGATATCCTCCTCCGTTCTTGCCCTCTTGAGCGCGAGCTTTATCATCCTGTCGAGCAGTTCCTTATAAGGGACACCCAGAGGTTCCCACAGATAGAAGGACAGGGATCCCGGGATCGTGTTGATCTCGTTGAAGTAGAGCTTGCCCGTATCCTCATCTATCATGAAGTCGATCCTTGCGACTCCGTTGCATCCGAGCGCCTTAAAGGACTTCACGGCCATGCTCCTGACCTCTTCTCTCTTCTCCGGCGTCAGTTCGGCAGGTATCTTGCGTGATACGCTGGCCATGCCCTTGGAACCGCTTCCCTTGGCATTGGATACATACTTGTCTTCGTAGCTTAATATCTCATCACTGTGGAGAGGTTCCTCACACTCAGAGGCCTCCGCCTCATTCTCATCTCCAAGTACAGAGCAATTGATCTCACGCAGATTCATTATGGCATGCTCTATCAGTATCTTCGTTGCATATCTGAAAGCATCATCGACGGAACGTGACAGCTCCGCTCTGTCCTTTGCTACGCTGATGCCGACGCTGGAACCGAGGTTGACCGGCTTGACGATAACAGGGTAGCCGAACTTCTTCTCTACACTGTCGAGAAGAACATTCATCTCCTGATAGTCCGAGAGCGTATATGTCCTCGCATCGAGAACCGGGATATCGTACTCCTTAAGCACCGCCTTCATTATGAACTTGTCCATGCCTATGGCCGATGCCGTAACATCACACCCCACGAAAGGCACTCCCAGTGTCTTCAGGAATCCCTGCAATGTTCCGTCCTCCACATTCGTTCCGTGAACCGCCGGGAAAACTACATCTACTGCAATCTCCTTGTTCTTGCCGAATTTCTTGAGGGGATACGGCAACAGCACAACCTTGCCGTCCTCATTCATCATAACGACCCTCTGCGACTTATTAAGAAGCGCGGGAATGTCCTTATATGCCTCTATATCACCTATTGATTCCCCGATATACATCTCGTTCTTCTTGGTCATATATACCGGGATCACATCATACTTCTCCGTATCCATTGCAAGGAATGCCTGGATTCCCGTAATAACGGATACCTCGTGTTCAACGCTCTTACCGCCGAACAGCATGGCTACTGTTGATCTCACTTGAAATTACCTCCTAATAGTTATCGGGCAGGTCGTTCTCCAAGAGGATGTATTTATGTCCCTGCTCTTTGATGCCATACGCATATTGTACCGCATCTTCCAATTTATCGTACACAAGACATTTGTCTTCCGGAAAGCCCTTGCTGAGGACACCTTCCCTGATGGGTTCGGCCCTCTTCCTGCCGACGAGCAGGATGTAATCACAGCAGTCTGCGGCATATGTACCGAACAGGCGGTTATACTCATATTCCTTCTCTCCCAGCTCAACCATGCCGGGTGTGATGAGAATCCTTATCCCGTCGAACATCTTGAGCGTCTCGACGGCCGCCCTGGAACCGACAGGATTCGAGTTATACGCATCATCAATTATCGTTACGGCTCCATGATCCTTGAGTTCCATTCTGTGAGGAACCGGTTCGATCCTTCTTACGGGAATACGCAGATTACGCAGAGGCACTCCGAGCTTATTTGCTACTGCTATAGCTCCTGCGATGTTAATGACGTTGTGTTTGCCGACGAGCCTTGTACTGAACACTTCGGATTCGCCGTCGGGAGATGTTACGGTAAACTCCGTTCCGGTCTGTGATACCTTGAGACCGGAAGCGGTATAGCCGTCATTCTCGCTCTCAGTGTAGTAGATTATGTTCCCGTATTTACCTGAACATTTATCAACCTGCTGCCTTATGTACTCATTGTCGCCGTTGAGGAAAAGCATTCCGCCTTCAGGCAGTGAATCAGCCAGTTCGAACTTTGTCTTCTTGATGTTGTCAATACTGAAGAAAGTCTCAAGATGCTGGGGACCGACCGATGTTATAACACCATGATGAGGATGGACGATGTCACATATCTCCTTGATCTCACCGACGCGGCGCGCACCCATCTCACAGACAAAGATCTCGTGTGAAGGCTTCAGCGATCCCCTTATGGTCTTGACGATACCCATGGGGGTGTTATAGCTTTCGGGCGTAACGAGCGTATTGAAGCTGTCGCGAAGGAGTGTGTAGAGATAGAACTTGACGCTTGTCTTGCCGTAGCTTCCCGTGATGCCTATTATTGTCAGATCCTTGCATGACTTAAGGATCCTCTTTGCATCGTTGATGTAGTGAAGGTTGACCAGCTGCTCGATTGGGTGGTTGATGATATTCGCGATGATATTGAAGAACCACTGGGTACCGACTATGATCATCATGGCGCCGGTCAGGGGTTCTATGCCGAAGAACAGCGCCGTCACCGTAAGGATAGCGGCGATCAGCACGACTATGGTGACGAGCATACGCTTCACTCTCGCCGTATAGACCAGCTTCTTCTTGGCCTTCATCCGCCTCATCGCGCGGAAAACAACTATGATGAGCCACAGCCACAGCCATATCACGATATCAACGGCGATGTGGCTGACAAAAAGCCTCAACGTACCGAGAAGGATAGCCGCAACGAGTACCCACTGCATCCGCAGATTCTTCCTAAGCCAGCTTATCTGCTCGTCGTTCTTGTATCCGTTGAGCTGAAACATATGCATGTTGTAACGCATCGTCAGGAAGATGGCGTATGCCGCAAGAAGATCGGTAATTGCAGTTCTTATTATCATCCGGCAGCTCCGATTCTGAAGAAAGCCTTCATTATGCCTGTGAATTTCTGCGGCTGCTCAAGGAAACAGTAGTGGGTTCCACCTTCGAGCACGACGAGCCCCGAGCCTTTGATCTTCTCCTCCATTATCTTCGCATCACCGATCGGTGTTGCCGTATCCTTATCTCCCCATATCAGGAGCGTCTCTTTGTCGATCTTCTCCAGGCGGTCCGTCAGATCATCATTGACCGCCATAACAAGACAGTTCCTCATGACCGGAGTTGCATTCCTGTAATCCGCAGACCCCTGCCTGCTCCGCCAGTCATCAATGATCTCCGGGAAGAGGAAATATATGAACTTCAGCCCGAAAAGCTTCTTCAAGAACTTATACTTCCTCACCCCGAACTTCTGCCTGAACGTCTTCTTATGTACGATTCCCGCGCTGCCCATCAGGACTATCTTCTCTATCTCGAAAGGGATACTCTCCCTCGAAGCGAGCTTGATTATGACTCTTCCGCCATACGAATGACCGATGAGCGCTGCCTTTGTTATTCCGAGCGCCTCCATCAGATGACAGAAAAAGTCCGCATACCTGTCAACGTTCCACGCCTCCGGCGGCTCCGGACTTGCCCCGAACCCCGGGAAATCGAACTGCAGGACCCTGTATTCGCTGTTGATAGAGTTCGCCACGACATCATAAAGACCGAAGTCCGTGCCCCATCCCTGAAGCACGACTGCGGTCTTGTCACCGTCTCCCGTGAACTTATAGCTTATGCTCAATCCGTCGATCTCAATATTCATACGCTATATAATAATAAAAAAGATGTGTTTTTACAAATAATCGTAAATATCTTCCACGGCAGGGGCAATCTTCTTAACCCCGCACTCCTCAAGCTCCTCCCTTGTCCCGAAGCCGTAGAGCACGCCGATACAGTCAATACCCAGATCGATCGCACCCTTCGCGTCAAACCTCGTGTCGCCTACAAGGACGACCCTGTTCTTTTCCGGATTCCCTGCTCTCCTGAAGAATTCCTCAAGCACATCAGTCTTCGTGATCCTCTTACCGTCTGCCGTCGCCCCGCATATCATATCGAAATGACGTGCCAGACCGTTCCTGCTTAGAACCTCCACCGCGGCAGTCTCAAGCTTCGATGTCGCTACAGCAAGCGTCTTGCCGTCCTCATGTATCCTGTCTAGCAGCTCGTGAAGCCCGTCATACGGCGTATTCTCGAACATTCCGCCGCCCATGTAATAATCCCTGAAAATGCTGATGACATTATCCAGATCCTCACCCTCAAATCCGTAATACGTGCTGAAAGAATACTGCAGCGGCGGCCCGATAAACTTCCTCAGATTGCTCCTGTCCTCATCTATTCCAAACTCTTTAAGCGCGATCTGCACCCCCTTGGTTACGCCCTCACTCGTATCCGAGAGCGTTCCGTCCAGATCAAATAAAATGTAGTCGTACATGCTTGTGTCCTTTATGTGGATATACCGGTTAGTGTGCCCGGTCAGTATGACCGTCTGTATGACAGTCGGTCCGGGCGCACGACTATTATAGTCAGTGTGGCGCCTCTTAACAACAGTTATCAGATATTTGAGATCCTGACTCCGGGACTGACTTGGGATCCGGAATTACGTCTGAATTCTCCACAGATGAACGCCAGTGGCGTTATAGGAGAGGAGAATTTTGGCAGGATTAC
>DFIB01000128.1 GCA_002371375.1 Mageeibacillus sp. UBA3708
CTCTGCCATCTGCTTATATGCTTCGAAAAGCTGTTCCTTTGTCATGCCGTACTTGGAATCACCCGGGTTATCCATGATGCCGTTGCTCAGAGTATATACTCCTCCCGGATTGTACCTGCAGCTCATAACCTCGGGGAACTTGTCACCGATGATGCTCTCGAGGAACGGTATGTGCGTGATATCGTCGAGATTGATGATCGCACCTAACTTATGTGCAAGAGCATACTCGCATGCAGGAGTATCGTTGCTCGAGAACATGATGTGCGCACCGTCTGCACCTACTGCGTCAGACAGGACAAGTTCCGCCTCTGAAGAACAGTCGAAGCCGAAGTCATAGTCAGCGATGATCTGCATTATGTACGGATTAGGCGTAGCCTTAACTGCGAAATACTCGCGGAACCCCTTGTTCCATGCGAATGCTTTCTTAACTGGCTCGCAGTTTGCCCGTATGCCCGCCTCATCGTAGATGTGGAAAGGCGTGGGATAAGTCTTTGCTATCTCTTCAGCCTGCGCTTTTGTTATAAACGGTCTCTTCTCCATAGTCTTATTACACCTTGTAAGTTAATGTGCCCGGCGGGCCTTCCCGTTCGAGCGAGACTATTGTAACAGAGCAGGTGTCAGATATCCACAGAATAATGAGAGGTCATCTGTCCTGATCAAGATACTTCTTAAGGCCGTCAAGCTTAGCCAGAGCATCGTCGTATCCGAGGTGGTACAGATCCCCGAGCTTGTCCATATCACCTTCAAACCTTGTGACCGTGACTTCGCTGCTCGGTTCTATGACAAAAGCTTTCCCTTCAGCGCTCTTACGGTAGAGTTCTTCGACTTTGGTGTTGAAGAGATCTGCAGTGTTCTCAAAGCTCTTCAGGAATTCCGGATACTTGCCGTACATGATCCTGGCAATCGCCGGAAGTCCTCGCTCACGGCGGAAAGAATGCTCTCTTGTCTTTACCACAACTATCTTGTCTTTCCCGGATGCTTCCGCCCAGCCTAACGGGATGTTCTCCGAGCATCCGCCGTCCAGGTAGAGGCTGCCTTCGATCTCGACAGGGGCAGAGACATACGGCACCGTGGCAGAAGCCTGCACAGCCTTGAACAGATTGCATCTGCCCTTCTCGAAATACTCCGTCTTACCCGTGACCACGTTCGTCGCAGACACCGCGAACCTTCTTGCAGGATCCATCAGTCTGTCATTATCCAAAGGATGTCTGGCGAGCAGGTCATTGAACAGATAGGTGAAGCCTGTTATCCCGTGGTCCCGCCTTATGGCGCCCCAGCCGCAGTAATTGCTGTCATGTCTGTATGTAAGGTCGATCCTGGCGCCCCAGCCTATCTGACCTGAGACATATCCGACGCCTGACAAAGCACCTGCCGACACGCCCACGACCGAGGACATGTTGATATCATTTACCATAAGGCAGTCGAGAACGCCCAGAGTGTAAAGGCCTTTCCAGCCCCCTCCTTCAAGGACGATACATCCGCGCGTTATCCTGTCAGATGCACGCCCCTGGGGAAGTTCATCTAATTTGCTGTAGATCTTATCCATATTCATCTCCGCACCATGATAACACTTCATGATGCAGAGTGGATAAGATTATCTTCGTTCTCCGGTTATTCAGTCTGGCCGAAGTACTTCTCACGCAAGATCTTCATTAATTCATCATGCCTGATTATAGTTTTGTCAGTAAGCTTGAATTCGTTTTTGTTCCACTTCATTACCACCGCTTACTTCTTCCAGCTGCTCCATATCAAGAGTCTTGTTTTCATTGTCTTCCATTCTCTCATCCTACTATATCTGTCGGTTAACTATATTCTCGCCGATACAATATAGAATCCAAGCAACAATTAACCCCGAATGTGTTGAAAAACGCGGGTTTATATTCCATTCCCCACAACCGTTGTTTCATAGATATTTTCATATGCTTTAATACCAAAGACATATATGATCCAACCATCATTATAGACAGTAGTCGTTTCATGTGTAGCCGCATCAGTGTGTTCCATTGTTTTAATTTCATGCAACTTTGTTACTGAATAAGTTGCTGAATTGTAAATTACTGTTCCTCCATCTGAACGATGAACTATATCAAATGGTACCAACAACACGGCGATCAAAAGCAATATAGTGATTATTAGTATGCTTTTAGTCCTTTTTTTCATAATCTGTATTCCCTGGTACTAATAGTACAGCCAACAAAGCAACAATACATACAATTACTACTATCTCTTTATGGCATTATATACGACTATACCTTTTTCACCGCAATTTATTCCTTATTCTTCCCAATTATGGAATACCATTCTTCTTGAGAATAGGAATAATCTGTCTTAGTCAAATATACACTTATGTTTGAGTATTTATATTCAACAGCCTCTCTTAAATCTCGCATATAGTATCCAAATGTCGTTGTAGCCACTACAAACCCAATCAGAACAAATGCAACGATTGCACTTGCAGTAGCATATGGTTTATTAACTCTAAACAAGAACTTATCAATGACAAAAATCAGAAAAGCGCCAAAGATTGGAAACAAATACTCCCACCAAGGAAATCCTTCCAAAGAGTTAATCGGAATCGCATCTAGTTGAAAGATTACTCCTTGCTTGTATATATCACGAGCAATTGCAAGTGAAAGTTCCTCGTGAGCTTGCATCCCTGAAGCAATAATAACAAAACTAAACACAGCCAAAACTAAGGCTAGAAAGAGTAACGGTAATATGCGCTTTACAATTAACTCTGCTATTATTTCACTTCGGTCATTTTTCCTTTCCATTTGTTTACTCCAATACTGGGGCAAAATAACTGCTTGTCTCAACATTGATTGAATATTTAGTAATAACATCACAATCACGGAAGGATTCGGATTCAATACACGACAAAACCTTGGTGGTGGAAACTGCGGGGTTCGAACCCGCGACCCCTCCCCTGTGAAGGGAATGCTCTCCCGCTGAGCTAAGCTTCCAAGGTTATGCTACACCTTAACATGCCATTTTGCTATAATCTTTTATTATTCGACATGGAGGGAAATAGTATGTCTGATTACAACAATATACCTGAGAGCTATAAGCCGATATCGATGTGGGGTTACTTCGGATATGAGTTACTCTTCTCTATCCCGGTAATAGGATTCATCATCCTTCTCGTATTCGCTTTCGGCGGTTCCGGCAATGTTAATGTTAAGAACTTTGCGAGATCTTACTTCTGCCTGACCATCCTGCTGCTCATCCTGGCATTGATAATCACAGCATTCGCAGCATTGGGTGGCGGATTTGCAGTGGTATACGATATGATGTAACAACAATCAACAAGGGGAACCAATTAACTTAATAGGGATCACGCATTAGTCGTGATCCCTTTTTGTTTGGCTGGAGTGCCGGAAGCGTTTACGGCTCGACTGATTCACCGCCCCACTCCACTACCGTGAAGCCTTCCCTGCTTACATCGTTCATTGAAGACAGATCCTGAGGCTCGATCTCGACCGGAACATCCGATCCGTAGAATGCCATGTTAACCCTTATAACATTATCGGGTTCCGGGAACACCTGAAGATTTGTCGCATTCTCATAGTTCTCAGTCTGGAATGAGATCACGTTGTACTCGTTTGCTTCCAGCTCCGGCAGCCAGTACATGATGAATGTGTTTGCCTCAGATTCGTTAAGGCCCAATTCATCAAGGGCATACTCAAGGAACTCTGCAGAGTCTTCTCCCGGTACACAGAACCCTTCTGAGAAGTCTGCTTCCATATTGAGCATGCCTTCCCAATAGAGATAATCGTAGTTACGTCCGTTCTCATCTGTGAGGGTGCCGTCAGGTGCAGCGGTAACTGTCCATCCGCCTTCGGGATACTTTGGATACAGAACGGTGAACTCGCCATCCAGGTCGAGCTGAACATTGACTTCCGTGTCTTCTTCGGGATAGAGATAGATGATGGGGGAACGGGAGTCGAGAGGCTCAGCGGCTTTATTTGCTGCCTCTAAATACTTATTGAGTGCCCAGCCGCCTCCGCCTAAAACAGCTGAAACAGCAACAGTACCTATAACTATATTGCGAATAATACTCATGGTGAATACCTCCTTTGCAGGGTTTATGTAACTACCCTGACTTTATCACCACGATCTGTCCGATTTAAGTTACTGCTGATATCAATAGTAAATTATTTTTTCTACCAACGGTATGGGTAATCTAGGGTTCTGTAATCGGCTCTCCTCCCCACTCGACTACCGTGAAACCGTCCCTGCTGACATCGTTCATCGAAGAGAGGTCCTGAGGCTCGATCTCGACCGAAACATCAGATCCGTAGAATGCCATGTTAACCCTGATAACATTATCGGGTTCTGGGTATATCTTAAGACCTGATACGTCCTCATAATTCTCTGTCTGGAATGAGATTACATTGTACTCGTTTGCCTGAAGGTACGGCAGCCAATACATGATGAACATATTGGATTCAGAATCGTTAAGACCCAACTCGCCAAGAGCAGTCTCAAGGAACTCGGCAGAATCTTCCCCTTTAACGCAGAAACCCTGACTGAAGTCACTATTCATATTGAGATCGCCCTGCCAATACAGGTAATCATAATCACGACCATTAGCATCAGTAAGAGTTCCATCAGGCGAAGCGGTAACTGTCCATCCATCTGTCGGATATACAGGGTATGAGGTTGTAATCTCTCCGTTCAGATCAAGCAGAACATTAACTTCCGTTGCTTCTTCAGGATACAGATAGATGATGGGGGCATGTACGTGTATAGGTTGTGTTTTTATGCGTTCTTGCTGTAAGTAAGGTATACATGCAAAGTAACTATAGATTCCCCAGGACAAAGCAAGTGCGATCATTATGAATGACACTATATAACCACAGGTCGCCTTGAGTTTTCTCTTGTTCCTTGCCAACTCTACAGCCTTAAAGATAATCATGGTAGCGATCACTATCAGTATGCCGGGAAGGGGCAATATCAAGAAATACTCAGCCAGTGTAAGAGGCAGATTGCTCGTTCCGATATACGGGTATATACCCATCACATAATTATCCTCATTTGGATCAGCACTGGGTTCATAGGCAACCGTTATATCATCTCCTACAGACAAAGTGTACTCAAAAATACTCTCGTTATACGGATAAGTATCGGAGCTGATCCTAAACCAGTTGTCATCGATCTTAATCCTTGCATTATTCATGCTATCAACACCGAAAATATCTGATTCTACTGTATAGTAACCGTATTCATCACTTTCAAATTCATTCCCCTCTGTTTCACTTTGAATCAAAAACACAATTCCAGTTGTTCTGATCTCCGTAATCTTTCCGCTGTATGTCGGATAAGAAGCAAGTTCTTCCTCTTTCCTCTGACGGCATTTGTCATCATCAGTCATAGTAGCAGTATCAAGGTATGCATAGCCTGCAATACTAAGAGCGATCAATGCTACGACCTCTGTACCAATAACAAGACCTTTGACAATATTATGACCAACGATTCCCATACCCGTATCTCCTTTACGTCAGCCCTTCGTAAGCGTTTCCCACTTCTTCTTGATCTTCGCCGAAGCCTTATTCTCCGGCACCAACTCGAAAACATACTTCTCCACGGCCTCAGATACGTCCTTGCCGAACGAATCGATAAGCTTGCCTTCGGGATCATCGATAAACCGTATGCCGTGTGCATCGAACACCGGTGATGCATCGAACTCACATGCCAGGGCATATGCTTCTTCAATATCCTTTTTTGCATCCTTGGGATAACCGAACATCTCCTCCCAGACAGCGCAGAGTGCGAGTGAAAGTATCTTGAACTTGTCCGTATATACCATCGCATCAGGGTCAGTCTTGAGTGTGTCGAGGAAGGATGCCAGCCACTTAAGTGAAGTTATGCAGGCGCGGTCATTACGGGATGCATAAGCAAAAGATATGCCGTAGATAGTCCTGCTGAGTGAGATGACCATGTCGATGATGGTCTTCTTCGCATACTTGAGCGATTCATCCGGCTGGTTAAGCTCGATAGCATAGAGATAGCTTATCAGGCTGCTGTTCATGTTATGGATGTTATTACGCTTGAATATCTCCAACGCCTTCTCTGTCTCACCTACCGACAGATAGTTTGTTGCGATATAGTTTGTTATGGTTACTTCGTTTATGTCACCGGAGGATTCCTTATCCAGAAGTCCCAGAGCTTTCTCGAACAGTGCATTCGATCTCGCCATGGACTCTCTGCTCTTGTCTTCAGTAGTCATTACCATATACATGAAGGCACAGGTATATACAAGCCTGAAATGGTTCGGGTATTTTTTCAGAGCTTTCTCTGCCTCTGACACCGCTCCTTCAAAATCCTTCTTTGCAAGGCATTCCTGGATCCTCTTGATAAGACTGTCAACATTGCCGCTCCTGTGTTCATAGCCCAGCAGTGCATCCACAGAAGTCTCAAAGAGATCTGCAATCTCCATAAGCAGTCTTATCTCAGGCAGAGACTGCCCTGATTCCCATTTGTAGACAGCACCGACTGTTACACCCAGAGCATTTGCAACCTGTTCCTGAGTCATGGAGTGTTCCTTACGAAGACGTCTGATGTTCTCTGCCAGATTTACCAACATAACTGTTCTCCTTTTATGGCCTAACCATACCATCGGTATGGCTTGGATTAAACTCACTACTAGTATCAATAATACAATTACAATTATACCAACAGTATGGGTGATTTGTGTTAGAATATACTAACTGTTATTAAGAGGTTGGTGATCACTCTGAATCTGCATACAAAACTGAAAACAAGACAAAACCGCCGTGCCTTCACGCTGGCTGAACTCATGATCGTCATGGCGATCATTGCTGTATTGGTCGGTATCTCGATACCAATATTCATGGGCCAGCTTGAGAAGAGCAAAGAGGCTACCGATGTTGCCAATATGCGTGCAGCCAAGTCGCTGGCTGTTGAACTCTTCTATGCCGGCGTTACTGACAAGGCTTCTGCTCAGGCCAACGGTCTTCAGTGGTGGGATGACAACACAACCGGTAACAATGCATGCGGCGTTTACGATCCCGAGACCGGTACCATCAAGAATATAAGCCCCAAGAACTGGCCGAAGAACAATACCTACGGTCAGGGTTCAGCTAACGACGGCGGTATGTCCGTTGCAGGCTACGACAGTTCTGTTGATTACACAGGAGCTGTCATTCAGGTCAACATCTATCCGGAAGGCGTAAAAGCATCCGTCTTAAAACAGTTCAACAACGGAGCTTATTCATCCATGGCAGGCAAGCCCTGCATCATCGTCGAATGGAAATACGCAGGCGGCGACTATGTCAAAGACGCATCCGGCAAGAGGATCGGAATGGTTATTTTCCTTGATGAATAACAGGAGTATTTTTGTTATTATTAGATTAGTTTAGTAATATTCAACTTAAGCGGGGATTTGATCATGAGATCTATAGACAAGACTAACAGCAGAACATTCGGCCGCCGTGCCTTTACTCTCGCAGAGCTTCTGATCGTCGTTGCGATCATTGCGGTTTTGGTAGGCATCTCTATCCCCATCTTCAATGCTCAGCTTGAGAAGAGCCGTGAAGCTACGGATATTGCCAATATGCGTGCAGCAAAAGCGGCAGCCATAGAACTTTATTATGCCGGAATAACCGATCAGACAACTGCCAATTCATACGGTTTCTATTGGTATGGTTATAAACAAAATGATCCAAAGGCAGGCAATATCTGGGGTGTATATGATGTCAACACCGGTAAGTTCATATATGCCTCATCCTTTGATAATCTGAGATCGACTCTCAAGAAAAGTTACGGCAATAACGGTTACGGTCAGGGCACTCCGAAGGACGGAGGAACCGATTATTCCGGATACAACAACACTTTTGACTACAGAGGAGCTGTCATTACCGTAACGATCTATCCGGGCGGTCTGACACAAGCTCAGCTGAATCAGGCCTGCGGTGGAAAATACAAAGATCCCTCATACGTAGGTAAGCCTTGTATAGTTCTGGAGTGGCGTTATTATGTAAACTTCCAGACTGGACAAAACATTAAGACTTACGTAGGTCGAACAAATAACGATCAGGTCGGAATAGCTGCCCAGATAGTATTCCTGGATCAATAATTCTTCTCCAGTCCATACATACGCATGATCCTCGGTCTTACTCTCTACCAGATACTCTGGTACTTCATTGAATACTCCTTCATCGGTTGGGTGATCGAGGTAATCTACCATGCGGTAGTTGCCGGTAAGATAATCAACCGCGGCTTTCTTAACGGACCTGTCTGCCCTATCTACGGTACGGGCATGATAGGAGTCCTGATGCTCACCAACATGATATCTTCCTCGCTGGCGGGTGCGGGTGTAACTTCGGAGCCTGTGCGGCTTTTGTGTATTTTCGCCGGCGGTACCATTTTCGCGACGGCAGTAGAACTGGCAGGCGGATGGATACTGGATAAGCTCTTCCACGCCAGATGGTGGGACTACAGCGACAGGAAGTTCAACCTGGGAGGATATATCTGCCCCGAGTTCTCACTTATGTGGGGATTGGGGATCCTCGCCGTGGTCGAGATAGTACATCCGTTCCTGGCGGTGGAACCTACGCACGGCATCATAGCGCACGCTGCAGGCGTGATAATACTTGCAATACTTTACGTGATACTCGTCATCGACTGCGTCGCGACCGTCCTTACGATCAGAGGCTTCAACAAGAAGCTGGCCGAGATCGACGAGATCAGCGCGGCCATACGTCAGGGTTCCGATTACATCACCGAGAAGGTCGGCGGAGGCGCTTACAAGACGACTGTAAAGCTCGAGGAAG
>DFIB01000155.1 GCA_002371375.1 Mageeibacillus sp. UBA3708
CCGATTACGAGAAGATTGAAGCGGAGATCAGAGATATGTTCTCATAATTTCTTCGATCTGGCGAGATATCTCTGTCTCCTTCGCTTACTGATGATCGATCTTCTCAGAAGAAGCAGGGCGATAACAAGTACGAGCAGAAGAACGGATATTCCCGCAACGACAATAAGAACATTCTTAAGACCGGTCCATCCTGTCTCCTTGACTGGGTTGATCTCGATGTGAGGCGCTTTGGCCTTGATGTCTATGGTGATCGCGCCTACTATGTATTTCTTGCCGTCTGAATAGACCTTCAGCAGAGGGACTTTAAGAGTCTGCTCCGGCATGGATGTATCTATCACTACATCCGAGAGCTCGACGATGTTGGAACTTCCGAGTGATGCGCGGGATGAAGGGATAGTCATGGTCTCTGAACATGCATATTGCTGGGAGTCAACATAAAGCGGAGTATCGGCAAGAAGATCAGTTATCTGGGCGTTTGTCTGATTCACTGCAGTGCTGAATTCGTTTGAACTGATGTTGACAGTAGTACTGCTGGAGTAACCGTATTCGAACATCTCCTTGAGATCCTTATATCTGATGCTGGAATTCTTTGCCTTAAGGACACACGCAACGAGAGTCCTGTCATTCTTCTTTGCTGCACCGACCAGTGTATATCCTGCATTATCCGTAAAGCCGGTCTTACCGCCTATATAATAATCGTAACTGTATTCTGTAGTCCTGATGAATCTGTTGGCATTATTGATCTTGCGGGAGTCACTGTATTTATTGGTTGCCGGGATAGTATAAGAATATGAAGTTGATATCTCGGAGAAGATCGTATTGGTTACGGCATATCCGAGGATTATGCAAAGGTCATATGCCGTTGTGAGATTGTCAGGGTTGGCATAGCCGAAAGAAGAAGAAAAGTGCGTATTAAGGCATCCGATCTCCTTTGCTTTCTCGTTCATCATATCGCAAAATGCTTCCTCAGTGCCTGCAATATGCATGGCGAGTGCCAGACAGGCGTCATTTGCCGATTTGAGGGCACCTGCGTAGATAAGGTCTTTTACTGTCAGTTGTTCGCCCTCCTGAAGACCGAGCTTGACATAGTCTCCGGGGATCTTGCGGAGCTTTGCCGCAATCTCCGGTGTTATCGTTACGACATCATCCAGATTGAGCTTCTCGAGTGCTATGAGAATAGTCATGACCTTTGTCGTTGATGCAGGCGCTCTCTGTGTATTATAATCGCTACCCATTATGACTGCGCCTGATTCGAGATCGACGAGAGCATATGCTTCTGCGGCTATTTCCGGCCAATTCTCTTTGTTCTCGTTCAGAAGGTCATATTTCTGTTCGTTCTGTGATGTCATATCATCGTTGGGATCGTCAAGATCCTCGTTGACGGCAAGGGATGTAAGACTCAATACGGACATTACCTGGATCATTGCAAGTAATGACGCAAATACCTTAAAAACCTTATTTGACAATATCTTCATGGTTATGATCAACTCCATATTTTCTGTAAATCTAAAATATTATATCAAAAGAATACATAATTTCTCATATTTTAGTATAATTATTATTCGTGAAGACCCGTGGAGAGTTTATAAATGGCGATAATCAGGTTAACAGAAGACGATAAGAAGTTAGAGAAGGAAGCTTTATCGGAGCTCTCCGAGTATTACGGTGCAATGAGTGCCCGCCTTGGCAGGCAGGTTACATATGAAGTGCTTACATACGGATGCCAGCTTAATGAGTCTGACAGCGAGAAATTGAGCGGAATGCTCGAGGAGATGGGACTGACACCTAAGGCTGATGACAGCACTCCGGATGTTCTCCTTCTTAACACATGCGCTGTAAGGGAGAATGCGGAGGACAGATTATTCGGCAACCTCGGAGTCTATAAATCGGACAAAAAGCAGAACCGTGACATGACAATAGCTGTCTGCGGCTGCATGATGAAGGTGCCGGAGAATGTCGACAGGATCAAGAGATCATATCCTTATGTCGATCTTGTTTTCGACCCGCAGCATCTGTATCATTTTCCGTCTCTTCTCAGAGATACGATAAGGAGCAAAAAGCAGCTGATCAACATCGGAAGTGCTGATTATATAGCTGAGGATGATTTCTGCTCAATAGACAGGAAGCGTAAGTTCAGAGCTCTCGTTCCCATAATGTACGGATGTAATAATTTCTGTACTTACTGTATCGTTCCGTATGCCAGGGGCAGAGAGAGGTCAAGAAGCTTTGATTCGATCATTGAAGAACTGAATATAATTGCGGAGCAGGGTTACAGGGAAGTAATGCTGCTCGGACAGAATGTGAATTCTTACGGTAAAGGTAATGATGACGGCAAGACTTTTGCCGACATTTTTGAGGCGGCATGCAATATCAAGGGCTTCTCCAGAGTAAGATTCATGTCATCGCATCCCAAGGACCTGAATAACCGCGTCATCGATATCATGAGGGATTATCCCAATGCCGAGAAGCACCTGCATCTGGCTCTGCAGTCAGGTTCTGACAGGCTTCTTAAGTCGATGAACAGGCCTTATACATCAAGACAGTTTTTTGATATTGCCGATTATTTCAGGCAGGAGGTCAAGGGAGGATCTCTGACTACCGATATAATAGTAGGTTTTCCCGGTGAGACCGAGGAGGACTTTGTTAAGACACTTGAAGCGGTGGAGTACTGCAGGTTCGATTCTGCCTTTACTTTCCAGTATTCGAAGCGCCCCGGCACCCCTGCGGCAACTTATAAAGACCAGGTCCCGTCGGACATAGTATCCGAGCGGTTCGCGAGGCTGCTTGAGCTGCAGAATGATCTTGCTTACAAGTCAAATCAGGCTAAGGTGGGACTTACCGAAGAGATCCTGATCGAAGGACAGAGCAAGCAGCAGCCCGGCATCTATACCGGAAGGACTTTGTCTAATCATCTTGTTAATTTCACTGTTCCCGATGGGCTTGCTGCCGATGACAAAGATGATCTTGAGGGACGTCTCGGAATGGTCAGGATCGATTATGCCAGACCGTATTCTGTTGACGGCGAGCTGGTGAGGTTCACTGATGGCAGATAATCAGAATTCACCATTGCTCAGGCTGGCTGATATCAAGATTGAAGAACTGTCTCCCATGATGAGGCAGTATGTCGAGGTTAAGAAGAATCTTCCTGATACTATTGTGTTTTACAGGCTCGGCGACTTCTACGAGA
>DFIB01000018.1 GCA_002371375.1 Mageeibacillus sp. UBA3708
TATATACGATCTTCGCAGCGGCATTTTTGATGTCATCATTTCCGTCAGCAAATTCTTTGAATGAGACAAGATCGTTGACCTGAAGCATTCCCATGTCAGTATTTACCAGAGAGGAGCTGACGATATCGTCGTTGGAATAGAGTTTTGTATTATCGATTGCAGTATTCATGCCGGCTGCGGAATCAAATGCAGAAGACAGTCCGGCAAGAAGATCGTAGCTCTTCTTCTCGATCGTTATCGGGAAATCAGACATTGAATTCCTCTCCAGGTTCTTCGCATATTTATTGATACCATTAGACAGAGACAGGATCAGTGCGATACCGATGATACCTATAGACCCTGCGAAAGCAGTCAGGAAAGTTCTTCCCTTCTTTGTGAGAAGGTTATTGAATGACAGTGATAATGATGTTGCAAGCGACATTGATGTCTTTGTCTTGGACTCTTCTTTGAATGTGTATAGACAATTTAGCTAATATATATGAATGAATTTGTTACTTATCCACAAAAAGCGTATACTCACCCGGTGCGCCGCTTCGTATCTCAATATCATTGACGGATGAACCAAGCATCATCTGCTTCTCAAATGAGCCTGTGACATTATGCACATTACCATCCTTATCGGTTACGGTAAATACCATCGACACATCGAAGGGCTTATCGAGATCAACTTTGCCGTTCAGATCCGGTTCTGATATCTCAATACAAACAAGTTCACCTTTGCCTATGACTGATCCGTCAGCATTGCAGACCGCACCGCCTCCGCCGTTTCTGCCGTTGACAGTAAATTCATATCCGATCTCTTTAATATCTTCTGCGTTACAGATCGTCATGATGCTTGCTCTCCTGATCTTATCGTACGATCCGGAAGAGCTCCATTCCTCGTAGCTTAGCGAAGTGATATACTCAGGTGTAAAAACAGACTTGTCCTTCGTATCGATGGCCCTTACAAACGAGGGCTGCTCCATTATCCCGTCGACATTAACGATCATGAGATAATTATCGTACGGGTCCTCAGAAAGGGAATATATCCGGGTATTCTTATCATTGCCGATATAACCCAGGCAATCCCTGACAGTACCGTCAGTGAGTCTTGATCCGAGTGTTCCATACGGTGAATATGACCTCCCGTTATACTCATAGATCACTTGTCCCTTATCTCCGTCATCCTTCTCTTCTATGCTCACCGGATTAACCGGAAGTTCCCAGCATCCGCCTCTGTACCCGTTCATGCTGCACCCGGTTAACATTACCGCACCTAATACCGCTGTTGCTATTACGATCCTTCTCATTTGTTATCTTCTCCCTTCACTGTTATAGTTATCCCCTTCTCTGTCCACTCCGGTGCTCTTGCATTGGTAGCAAAAACCCACACCGAGGCCTCACCCGTGCCGCTCATCACTACCTGCTGCCCGTCGGCGGATATCTCGCCTTCTACACCCATTATTCCTGTTATCCTGCGCTCGTCATAATTCGTGAATTCAGCCAGGTCATCTATGTCAAGCACATCACCTGCCTGTACGGTTACATTCTCTTTCGCCTTGATATGAGCACATCTCGAAGTATACGTGTATACCCCGTGGATCAATACCGCTGCTGCGGCACCCAGTATCGCCAGGGTGATCCCTGCGGACACCAGTACTACCTTCACTTTCTTATTCATATATGCCTCCAATAGTTAATGATAAAATGCTCGACAGGATATTCATCAACGCGAAACTGAACACGGTGAAATATATCCATCCTCTCGACAGATCCTTCCTGCGGATCCTTGACACGATCACCAGGATTGCGCCTGCAGCAAAGATCAATGTTCCCCAGATGGCCAGGAGCCTCTTGGGCGTGTATCCGAACCTCGAATAATACAGTGCCAGCTTGGAGAAAGAGATCACTGAGAATACGATGCTCTCTGCCATGAGCGAGATGATCATGAAGCCTGACAGCTTCCTTCCGATGGCCTCCCTGTTTTCGAAATAAGAGATAGCCAGGAAGATCAGCATGTTGATGAACATGATCCCCGTAAGCTCGAAGAATCCTCTTCTGGCATACTCCGCAGCCGTAAACTCGACCGGCAGTCTCCCTGCGAAAGCGCTGAACAGATATCTTGCCTCAAACACAAAGAATGACAGATACAGTAGAACAAAACATCCGGTAACAAAGACGGATACCAAAGGTGACACCTTACGGCATACTGTGCGGAATCTCGTCAATGCCTCACATCTTCTCCTCTCCCTTACTCCGTCACTGTCAGCACACTTGGACAGCATGCCGTAAAGGTAAAGACATGCAGGTATGGCAAAGAATGCGATCCCCATGTTCTCAAGTATCCATCTGATGTTGAAGATGCCGGCGATCGAATTGAGGATGCCGCTTACGGCAGATCCGAACTCTTTGTTGATCTCTCCCAGGAGCAGCACTGCGATAATGAACACGGGGATCATTAAGATCACGACCAAAAATCCGATGGCAGCAGAGATTCCGCCCTTCTTCTTAGCCGTGTCTGCGGAGCTCTCCTTGCGGGACCTGAACAGACTCTTGATGTCGACAAAGATATTGCCAAACCCGGGGAATGGCTTGAGGATGAAGCCGTTAAAGAGGTCAGAAACGATGAAACTCCCCGTTCTGCCTTCCAGCAGTATCCCGTTACTCAGCAGTGCAACATAGACTGCGCACAAGTGAAGTCCGAGCATGGATACTTCTTCATTAAGTCCGGTGACGGAAGTTGCTGCAACCGCGGTCATGATCCCATACCAGATGTATGTGATCTTATGCGGAGCCTTGCCTCTCCCTCTTATGATCAGTTCGTTCCAGAGAGCAAACAGCAGCACAAAGATGATCCTCTTGAGCGTCGCGTTCTCATGGCTGAACGTTATGATCTCCCTGACATAAAAGTGTGCTAAAGGATACGCCAGCAAGATCGCGGCGACCTTAAAATAATTCTTGGTGTTCATGTGATTATCTTATTCCTCTCTGTACTCCAGGATATCTCCAGGCTGACACTCAAGTATCCTGCATATGGAATCAAGTGTCTCAAGCCTGACGGCCTTCGCCTTCTGGTTCTTAAGGATCGACAGATTGGCCTGCGTTATTCCGATCCTCTGCGCAAGTTCCCCGGAGGACATCTTACGCTTAGCCATCATTACATCAAGATTAATAACTATCACTGTAATGCCCTCCTCTCAGATAGTAAGATCAAGATCATTCTTCATCTCTATCGCCTTCTCAAAGACAGCCCTGACGCATAGTATGACCATCGTCATAAAGAAACAGATAACACCCACATAGATAGTTCCGAACCAGGCGATCGTCCCCACTATGCAGTCAGCTCCCATCAGGAAGCATGTCACTGCAATGATCTTCATGATCTTCGTATTCTTCACGTCGAAAACAATATCTCTGCCCATATTGCCAAGAAGCCTGTAGAACGATATAAGAACAACGAAAGCGCCGACCGATCCGACATAGTAGACAACTGACAGAGCGATCATCGAGAACATGTCAGTCTTGTCTGCCCAGATCCTGACGATGTAAGGAACGATAATGAATCCAAAAGCATCAGCCAGGACTGCCAGCACGATAAAAACTATCGTAGCAAACTTCGTATATCTGATGAGGTTATTAGCGTTGTTCATATATGGTCCCTCCTTTGAGTTGACTACATCATACTACATCGATTTTTGTTTTGCAATACTTTTTTATCGTTTTACGATATATTTTTTCTGTTTTGTAGGAGTTGATGGGGTGATGGGGTGGATGTGGCTGAGTCAGACTAACGTTCAGACTAGAGGCGGTTAGTCTGAGTGCTTGTC
>DFIB01000102.1 GCA_002371375.1 Mageeibacillus sp. UBA3708
CAATCCGTCATAAGGGTTTTATTCCGTGGGACGACGACATAGATATCAATATCACCAGGAAGGAATGCTTCCGCCTTATGGAAGCAATGGAGAAAGACTATCCGGATAAATACAGTTATCTCATACCGGGCGTGACACCGGGATATATGCTCCTCTTCCCTCAGATAAGGCTCAACGGAACAAGCGTAAGGACAAGGGATGACTTTAATAACAGCAAGTGCGGCGTATGTATCGACCTGTTCATCATCGAGAATACTTATAACAGTCCCGTTAGGAGGTTCTTCCACGGGATCGGATGCCAGTATTACGGATTTAAGGTGTCCGCAGCCAAGTTCCGTCGTGACAGGGAGTTCCTCATTCCTTTCGCAGAGTCCACCGGGGATGTAAGGCTCCTTAAGACCATCAGGAGAAGGATCATTTTCGCCTCACTGTTTGCTCGCGGTAACCCTGACAGGATCACTGACAAAGCAGACAAATGGAACGGCAGATGCTCCGATGATGATTCAGTGTTTGTTACGGTCCCCTCAGGACGCAGACACTTTTGGGGAGAGAAACGCAAAAGGAGTGTCTTCTTTCCTCCCTCATACCGTGAATTCGAAGGCAAGACATATGCATGTCCGAACAACATAGATCAGTATCTGACAACTCTCTATGGGGATTACAGCAGGATACCGGAAGACAGTGAGAAGGAATCGCACATATTCATCGAGCCGTTCTCGCTTGGATGATATCAGTATTCTCCCAAATACTCCCAGTTGGACCTTTCGAAGATATCATCGTGAACGGAGTACCATGATCCGGGCAGGAAAGCCGTACCGTTATTCTCGCTGACCTTCCAATCCTCCGAGAAAAGGATATGCATGGGACCAAGATCCTTTGCATCATCATTGATCGCTTTGCCCGTAAACGGATTGACCGGGTTATCGATGACGTTTGCCGTTGCCAGTGCCGGTACATCTGCATTCGTCATGAAATCATACGATACCGTGAATCCCGAACAATCGAAATCCTTCACCATCAGTACCGGATTCGTGTATTCCGCATCTATGCCGAGATCCTTGTTGACCAGGCTGTCCAGGTGCTCGAGATTGAACCCGTGATCTGCAACGATAATGATCCTCGTATTATCCCATACCTCATTCTCGCGCAGATAGTCGAACCACTTGCCGAGCCTGACATAAGCAGCCATGTTTACCTGATAATCAGCAACCTGGTTATACTTGAGCATCCTGAGAGGCTCGTCATCCCACACCTTTATCGAGTGGATCATGTCGTATGTGGTGTTATCGACATGCTCCTGCGGTACAAAGTCAGGAGACTGAAGGAGATTGGGCGAATGTGCCGTATCATTATCAATGCTGAGGAAACAGTTCATGTCAGAATCCGTTATCGAAGTGATGCCGCTAAGCCCGTCCAGGACAGTATATGCATTCATGAACTGTGGTCTGATACCGGTAGACTTGGACATGTTCTGTCTGGTCTGCGGATAATGGAATGACATGTCTTCCTCAGAATAGTACTTAACATTAAGGGATCTGTATCTTCCGCCGTCATAGAGCGACTGCTGGAGTATGACAGGAGCCACTTTAAATAAGCTGTAGAAGAAGAAATTACGGTCCCTGACACTGTTGGTCTGGATAAGTATCTCATCCGTATACGGATTCATCACGCCGTTAGCCAGGTAAGCATTTATGTCCTTATACTGATCATAGATCGACAGTTCCCTAAGTTCACTGTAGTTGACATAAGGGGGATCTATGACTGTCGTGTGGAAGCCGTTCTCACTGAACAGGCGGGGCATGACAAGAAGCGCCTCGTTATGTTTGTCCTTGAGCAGCTCATTGCTGCGCTTGTTCATTTCTTCAGGAGTATACTCGTATCCGCCAAATAGTGCAGGCGCACCGAAATTAGTATGCCCGCCGAAAGAAATGGTATTCGGATAATATACAAAACCGTCAAACTGTTTTGCCAGCTTGGGGTTTTCCTGGAAGATATAAGGAACAAGACATCCTATCGCACGGTCGAGCATGAACACGACGACATTCTTTCCGTTTTTGGATAATGTGATGACAGGGGCATCTGAAGTCTTCACCCTGCTGCAGTAATCCCTGTATTCCGCATGAGTCTTGAATACGTTGACCATCCCCATCCCAAGAGCAGCGATGGCCGCCGCCATGACAATGAACCTTGTGACCGTAGGCAGGAACCTTACTGCCAGAAGGAGTGCCACCGTAACTACTCCTACTACTGCAAGATTGATCAGGATCGTCTCTCTGGCATAGCTGACACCGTCATCATATTCAAGTTCAGCTGACAAAGTGCCAAAGCCAGTACCGAAGAATAGGTAATCTGTTACTGCGATGCCGGACAGAACCGTAACCGCATAAGCAAATATCTTCTTCCCCTTATCGGATGCAAGCAGATAGAAGATCCCCAGCCAGATGACAAATACGCCTGCTGACACAAAAAACGTATACCATACATACTGGTTGGGATTCTCAAGTCTGGCAACATACATGAAATCTCCGGGAGATGAAGATACAACTGATGAAGGGATCAGAAGGCCCGTGATAAGACAGAGCAGCACGCTTCCGCACAGATACAGTATCTTATCTCCTTTTGTAAGAGGTCTGATATCCCCCTCTTCCTTTTTCTTCAGGGGAAGGAACCGGAATGCCAGCGGGAATACCATGATAACGAACAGTATCATCAGGAATCCGAACTTCAGTTTCCCGAGCTTGTCATAGAATACAAAGATCGAAGCGATGCCTGCCATACCGCATACGGCAAACAGTATCTCCAGGATAAGTCCTGAATGCTTGAGCTTGTAGAAGATGTTCTTTATGAGCGAAAACAGGTTGTTAAGTGTCCAGTAGAATACGAGTCCTGACGGTGAATTGTAAAGAAGTACAAGGAATACCAAGGCTGTGACATACATTACGATCTTGGACTTGAATGGCTGTCCTTTCGCATAGATCTCAGATGAGATTATGTTGATCACCGTCATTATGACAGGGAGCACATTTATGGTAATCCCACCGACCGTAAGCAGGGCATCCGGTGCCATAAGGTCGTTCACCGGACCAAGCTTCACTCCGCCAAGCATCGGAAGATGTGACAGGGAACG
>DFIB01000194.1 GCA_002371375.1 Mageeibacillus sp. UBA3708
AGTTCCTTATATCTCTGGAGCATCTCCTGCACCTTGCGCGCAACTGCATAGTGCTGTGCGCCCACGACACTCTCTGTCAGGATCCTCGAATAGGATTCAAGCGGATCTACAGCCGGATAGATACCGAGCTCAACAACTGAACGAGACAGAACTATATTTGCATCGAGATGTGCAAAAGTAGTTGCAGGAGCAGGATCCGTAATATCATCGGCAGGAACGTATACGGCCTGAATGGACGTAATGGAGCCCGATCTTGTTGATGTTATTCTTTCCTGCAGTTCACCGACCTCGTTGGAGAGTGTGGGCTGATAGCCTACGGCAGAAGGGATCCTTCCGAGAAGAGCCGATACCTCGGAACCGGCCTGGACAAAGCGGTAAATATTATCGATGAAGAGGAGCACATCCTTCTTCTTAACATCTCTTAAATATTCAGCCATGGTAAGACCTGAGAGCGGAACTCTCATTCTCGCACCGGAAGTCTCGTTCATCTGGCCGAAGACCATTATCGTCTTATCGAGAACTCCCGACTCCTTCATCTCGTTCCAGAGATCGTTGCCCTCACGGCTTCTCTCACCTACACCGGTAAACACTGAATAGCCGCCGTGCTCCGATGCGATATTACGGATGAGCTCAAGGATAAGGACCGTCTTACCTACGCCGGCACCACCGAACAGACCGATCTTACCGCCTCTGCAGAATGGCACGAGGAGGTCGATAACCTTGATACCTGTCTCCAGCATAGATTCCGTAGGATACTGTTCAACGTAAGAAGGTGCTTTGCGGTGAATGGGCCAGTAATCTTCGGCAGACAAAGGTCCTGCTTCATCTATCGGATTGCCAAGCGCATCGAAGAGTCTTCCGGCAATCTTCTCACCCACAGGAACCTTGACGGATGAACCTGTCGATATAGCCGGCAGACCTCTCATCAGCCCCTCTGTAGGATTAAATGAGACGCAGCGAACAACTCCGCCGCCTCTTTGCTGAAGCACCTCGGCAACGCACACCGCGGCAGAATCAGTTACCTGACCTTCCTCATTCATCAATGAAGGATCGGTTACGATCTTCACCGCTTCGTTGATCCTTGGTATGTCACCTTTATCGAACTCACAGTCAATGACCGGTCCTATTATCTGAACTACTCTTCCGACTGCCATATCCTACACTTCCTTTACTGTTATTAAATGTTGTCCACCTGCTCGGCACCGTTGACTATCTCCGTCAACTCCGTGGTGATCTTCGCCTGACGGGCTCTGTTGCTCATCAGCGTCAGCTTCTTCATCATCTCATCAGCATTATCTGTTGCATTCTGCATTGCTGTAAGCCTTGCCATCTGTTCGCTCTGATACGCCTCAACCATCGCTCCGTACAGCACGGCATTCAGGTATGTATCGATCAGATAATCGAACACGGCACCGGCGTTCGGCATATATTCCATGTTAGACTCACGCTCCACCGTGATGCCTATATCATCAACACCCTCACTCACCACAGAGTTAACAGCCTTAAGATCCACGGGAAGGAGTCTGACTACAACCGGAACCATTCCCTTGCCGGGTTTTGTGACGGTATAAAGAAGGTACACAAGGTCGAATTCGTGATTGAGGAATCTCTTCTTGATTATCGAACTCAAATTGCGTGCCTGATAGAATGTGGGTTCCGCGATCGGGAACGAGAAATCACGGTCAACGTTGTATCCGTTGCGCAGGAGCTTCTCTCTTGCCGGACGCCCGAAAACATACAGCTTATATTCAGTGCTTATGTTCTTCTTCGTATTCTCGAGGATCTTCGTGTGAACATGCTCTTCGGCGATCTTCACCATATTATTGTTGTACGCACCGGCAAGCCCCTGCTCACCGCTGAGAACGAAATAACCGATCTTCCATGTCTCGCCTTCATTCTTCTGCTTCAGGTCATAGAACGGATTATTGGTCGCTCCCGCATTCCTGCGGATGTCCTGCATGCTCTCGACGCAAAGAGAGAAGAAAGGATACATAGACTGACGCAGCTGAACCGACCTTCTCATCTTGGCGGAACTTACCAGCTGCATCGCAGAAGTCATCTGACTTATGTCATTGACGCTCTTGATCCTTTTCTTTATGGCATTGAGATTATCCATAACTTAATCCTCGTCAAGGTACTCCATATGCTCGGCGATATATGTATCCTTGAACTCCTCAAAGACCTGATCGATCAGCGCCTTGTTGCTGTCGCCAAATACCTTGGTATCGGTTATGTCATCGAATATCTCGGGATGAGTTATCTTGCTGTTGGATATGAACGCCTTATAGAATTCCGTTATATCCTCCGGTGCGAGGAAGTTAAGCTTATCAGTCGTAGCAATATACAGTATGACAACCTGTTCAGCCATTGACCAGGGCGAGAACCTGCTCTGCTTGAGCACTTCGTTGAGTATGATGCCGCGCTTGAGCTGAAGTTGTGTATTCTCATCGAGATCGGAGCCGAACTGGGCGAAAGAAGCCATCTCCCTCGCCTGTGCCAGAGATATTCTCAAAGGTCCGCCGACCTTCTTGGTAGCCTTGGTCTGAGCGGCACCGCCGACACGGGATACAGACAGACCTGCGTTGATGGCAGGCCTCTGACCGGAGAAGAACAATTCCGGTGCCAGATATATCTGACCGTCGGTGATAGATATAACATTAGTCGGAATATAAGCCGAGATGTCATCTCCCAGAGTCTCGACGATCGGGAGTGCCGTGATAGATCCGCCACCCATCTTGTCAGACAGCTTGGCTGCACGCTCGAGAAGCCTTGAATGCAGATAGAAGACATCACCCGGATACGCCTCACGTCCCGGAGGTCTTCTCAAAAGCAGTGATATTGCTCTGTACGCTTGTGCATGCTTACTAAGATCATCATATACGATCAATACATCCTTGCCGTAGTCATACATGAACTTCTCGGCGATGGCGCATCCCGAGAAAGGCGCAATGTACTGCATTGCGGCTGACTGTGATGCAGATGCGGCAACCACGACCGTATAGGCCATAGCACCGTGATTCTGCAGGATGTTGACAGTGGATACGATATTGCTCATCTTCTGTCCGATCGCAACATATACACAAATCACGTCCTCATCAGCCTGATTGATTATAGTATCAATGGCGATTGACGTCTTACCGGTCTGCCTGTCACCGATTATAAGCTCTCTCTGTCCTCTTCCGATAGGCGTCAGAGCGTCTATCGCAGTGATCCCCGTTGCAAGAGGCTTATTGACCGGAGCCCTCTGTACGATAGAAGGGGCAGGGCTCTCCACCGGACGGAGTTCCGTATATCTGATATTGCCGCCACCGTCTATAGCTCTTCCGATCGGGTCAACAACGCGTCCCAGCAGGCTGTAGCCGACAGGAACCGAGAAAGTCTTGGAGGTACGCTTACAGAGCATACCCTCAACTACGGTATCTTCATCAGTGAGTATGATAACGCCTACATTCTTACGCTCAAGGTTCATCGCGATGCCCATTGCGCCTGAATTGAACATGACAAGCTCGTCGAGCATGCAATGCTCAAGACCTGATACGGTTGCAACGCCGTCACTTACGGAGATGACCGATCCGACCTCGTCAAGAGTTGTAAGCGAATTAAAAGCGGCCTCTACCCTGCTCTTGAACTGCTCGTCATCAAGACCCCACAGTTCCGCACTGTCAAGGCTGGCGGCAGATGTCTCGGGAAACTGGCTCAGAGCCTCTTTGAGAGCCGCCGTAACCGATTCCTTGAATGATTTGTTGTCCGAATCCGTACTGTCGTCATCGGAAGCGGCATGATTCTTAATATAAGACCCGATTCTTCCGAGCTGTCCTTTGATAGTATAGTCATAGCGCATTCCGAGGAAATAGATGACGAATCCTCCGATAAGGCTGTGATTCTCAGAGATGCTTAACCTGTAATTGGCTATCGCATTCTTCTCGGCGAAAGACTGGGCGATCTGCCTGATCTGCTCCTCGGGAATATCACCTGCGCTCTCAATGCGCATTACCGGTCCCTTGCTCTTCTTGTTATCCTTAGGCGCAGCCGGCTTACTCATCAGTCTTCACCTCGGATCTGATGACCTCACCTGTATATTTCTTTGCAGACATAATAAGCTCTGCCTTGGGAACGGCATCACCCAATACTCTCTCGGCCACCTGTACGGCCAGATCGGCAATGTCATCCTTGAGCTCGTCAACAGCCGCTCTCTTCATTCTTGCAGCATCTTCCTCAGCTCTTGCAAGGATCTCAGAAGCATCTTCCTGAGCCTTCTTAACGATATTATCAGCCTGCTTCTCGGCATTCTCTCTTGCTTCCTCTATGATTCCTGAAGCCTTGATCCTGGCTTCTTCCACAGATTTCTTGCCGTCATTTACAAGTGTGTCAGCCTCTTCATTCTTCTTGACGGCTTCATCAAGCTCGCCGTTCAATGTCTCCTGCCTCTTGCTTATCATCTTAAACAGAGGCTTGAAGATAAAGCACTTGATCACAATATATGCCACGATCACATTGATGATAACGCAGAGTGCAGTAACGGCATAGCCGGCCAATTGATCAGCTGAGAATATGCTCGACTCCGTATCCAATGCGACTTTTACCACATCAAAATCAAACATGAGATCCTATGCTCCTTAGAATGTGAATATGAGCAGTAGTGCTACAACAAGTGCGTAAATACAAACTGACTCAATGAATACGATCGCCGTAAGGAGCAGCGCCTGTATCTTACCGAAGATCTCCGGCTGTCTTGCACCTGCATCGACGGCCTTACCTGCCGCGATACCCATGCCGAGTCCCGCACCGCAGGAACCGATACCGATCGCAAGTCCTGCAGCCAGGGCAGCTAGTCCCTTTGACTCGATTGCTGTGGCGAGCATCATCATTGCACTTCCAAGTAAATAGTTCATCTTATACCTCCCGGATTTAAGCAGCTACTGCTGATTCGTCTATAACTTTCTTCTCTTCCTCTACCTTGCCCGATTCCTTCTCCTGAAGCTCGTGACCGACCTCGACGATCTCACCTATATAGGACATCGTCAGATATGAGAAGATTATCGCCTGCAATATTCCGTCCGCAAGATCAAACCACAGTCCGAAGAGACCGGGCAGAACGACGGGAACGATTATATAAAGGAATTCCATAAATACAAAAGCACCGAAGACGTTACCGAACAAACGGAGCGACAACGATACGGGCTTGATCACAAAGTCAAGGATCTTGAACGGCAGAAGGTACTTCTTGGGAGTCGTCAGCGATGCCCAGAACCCCTTGAAGCCGACAAACCTTATGGATACGCCGATAACATAGATGATCGCAAACACCGCCATTGCAACAGGGAAAGCGATATTCTTAGCCGGCGGTGATATCTTAAATACCGATATGACATTACATCCCGCAATGATGATACCGAATGTACCGATCATTGGGGCAACGCGTTCAGCCTCCTTGCGGTTCATGCCAAAACCCATGCTCGTATTAACTATAAGATCCGTAAGCATCCACATGACAGTCTGCTTCTTATTGGGTCTCAAAGTCTGTCTGCCTGTCATCACCTTAAACAGGATGATAGCCAGTATCGTGGCGATCCACATAACGATGATCGCATCGGTTATAACAACTTCAAGACTTCCGATATGGAAATACTTCTTCCACTGAAGTATTCCTTCATTTATAGTGGCTCCGATGTCGCCGATCTTGATCTCCTCGATCAATTTCTCGACGAAGGCATCCCAGAACCTTCCAAACCACGAATCAGCTGCCGCTAAAGCAAGAATCATCCGATCAAACTCCAATACTTATTTATTCCCAAGTATTCTACTCCAATTTCGGAAGTTAGATACATACAAATTCACCAAAATGTCTAATAACAGCAATTATTTGAAATTTTTGTCCTCAAGAGCCTTTATATCATTGACTCTGGCGGCATGACGGTCTCCCGCGAACCCTTCTTCAAAGAACACATCGACCATGGCAAGAGCCACTGCCTGCCCCACTACACGGGCTCCGAAGGCAATTATATTGGCATCATTGTGCTGTCTGCTCATCCTGGCCATATATTCATTTGTGCACAGACCGCATCTGACGCCTTTGTACTTATTGACAACAACGGATATCCCTATGCCGGTGCCGCAGATGGCGATGCCCCTGTCAGCCCTGCCGGAGGTAACATCTTCGGCGACCTTGATGCCCGCATCAACATAGTTATAAGGCACATCTGAGGCTTCCGCTCCGCCTTCAAGAACCTCGTGACCGAGCTTCCTTACATGTTCGGCAACCTTCTTTCTGAGGTCATACCCCGCGTGATCTGAAGCTATTGATACTATCATTCCGTAATACTCCTTGAGATGTGCTTGAATTGCTTTCTGCCCTGCGCATAATCGGCAACGATATCACCGTGACCGATCAGCCTGTACTTGTAGGACAGGAGTCCCTCAAGTCCCACGGGACCTCTTGCATGGATCTTTGACGTGGAGATGCCGACCTCGGCGCCGAAACCGTACCTGAACCCGTCTGCAAATCTGGTTGAGCAGTTCACCATTACGCTGGCGGAATCCACAGACTGCATAAACTTCTCTGCAAGCTCCTTATTCTCGGTAATAATCGCATCCGTATGGCCTGAGCCGTATGTATTGATGTGGTCGATCGCCTCATCGATCCCGTCTACGATCTTAATGGAAACCTTGTAATCAAGATACTCACAATGCCAGTTCCCGACTCTCTCACAGTTGAATCTGTCAGCCATGTAATCATCGCCGTAGATCTTGACGTTAGCCTTGGCAAGCTCAATGACAAGTTGCTGGAGCAGTGTGCTCTCGAGCGCCCTGTCAACGATTATCGTCTCGGTGCAGTTACAGACAGAGACATACTGCGTCTTAGCATCCAGTGCCACCTTAAGAGCGAGCTGCGGATCGCAAAACTCATTGATGTATGTATGGCAGACGCCGTCGGCATGCCCCAGCACGGGGATCGATGTGTGCTGCATTATATACTGAACGAATTCGTTGCTTCCTCTGGGGATGATAAGGTCAATATAAGAATTAAGGCCGAGCATCTCATTGACGTCCTCTCTTGTCGTCATGAGATACAGCCATCCATCGGGAAGGCCTGCCTTAACGCCGGCATTGTAGATTACTTCAGCAAGGGCTTTATTAGTGTTGAGCGCTTCTGAACCGCCCTTGAGTAGAACGGCGTTGCCGCTCTTAAGGCAAAGTGATGCAATCTGGACCAGCGCATCGGGGCGCGATTCAAAAATAACCCCGATAACACCGATAGGGCATGTCACGCGGTAAAGCTCAAGACCATCATCGAGTGTCGTGTGAAGATTTGTCCTCCCCACAGGTTCAGGAAGATTAATAAGAGACTTAATACCGTCTGTTACATCCTTGAGCTTGTCCTCACCGAACTTCAGCCTCTTGCGGAGCGTATCGGGACAATCATTCTTAAGATCCTCCCCGTTAGCCTCGAAAATCTTTGCACTCTCCTTCTTGAGAGCCTTTGCAATTGCCTCCAACGCCTTATTCTTCACACCGGAATCAAGCGTTGCCATCTTGTGTGAAGCTGACTTAGCCAGCCTTGCTTCATCTGTCATATGAACCCTCCAAAACATTAATACCAAAGATTATATAGCAAAAAGCGGATTTGGAGTAGTTTTCTACAAAATTGTTCAAAATGTTCAAAACTCTGTAGATAACTTAAAAACAGCATTTCGATTTTTGATGTGCCGCCAAAGCCCCATTATTTGAGGGTCAAAGAAATGGACACCACATATATGACAAACAGTTTACAGAGATATTGCATTTTGATTAAACCCCGTATTTATTGGCCTTGCAGGAGATTTTAAATATCTGTTACTTTTGGACTGTCCGTCACAGGCGTACAACTCAAACGCGAAAATTCCTATTGACAAGCCGCTATCAGAGTTTTTTATCCAAACTCGACTTAATCTCCTATTTTTTGTAAAATATTCAGGTATGAAAGGCGGTATTATACAGTGAAGATCATCTGTACCACATTGTTCGGACTGGAGTCACCCACAAAAGACGATCTCCTTGGAATAGGCTATCCCAAGGAAGATATAACGGTTACTGACGGCGTTGTGACACTGGACGCTTCCGATGATACATGGAAGATAGATCTGGCCAGGGTCAATATGTGGGTAAGGCATGCAGAACGCGTGTTTTTTGAGGCCGGGGAGTTTGATGCCGACACTTTCGATATGTTCTTTGACGGAACGAAATCAATTTCCTGGAGCGATTACATTCCAAGAGACTATGCTTTTGTCGTAAACGGATTCTCAAGGAAATCCAAGCTGTTCGGCGTCCCCGCCCTTCAGTCGCTGTCCAAGAAAGCTATTGTTGATTCACTCATTGCGTCGCGCAATATCAAAGACGGTGTAGTCGCGGAAGATGCTGACAAAGGCACTGTCAGGATACAGTTCGGCATCGTTAATGACCATGTCCGCATGATGATCGACTCTTCAGGCGACGGTCTCCATAAGAGAGGATACCGCCCGCTCACACACGAAGCCCCGATAAGAGAGACTCTGGCATCCGGAATGATATCAATCGCAAGATACACACCTTTCGGTGCGGAAGCGCTTTACGACCCGTTCTGTGGCTCCGGAACGATAGTAATAGAAGCCGCCATGAAGGCGTGCAGCATTGCGCCGGGCAAGAACAGGCGCTTCGCATACACCGGTCTCCCTTACATCGGCGGCCAGCCATACAGGATCGCGCTGGCTGAAGCTCTGGATCTTGAAGATACATCCCCGATGGACGATATCTTCTTCCGGGGCTCGGATATCGACCCCAAAGCCGTCAAATCAGCTTGTGCGAACGCCAAATCGGCCGGTGTTGATAAGTTCGTCAGATTCGACGTATGTGACTGCTTCAAGCTGACGCCCGAAGTGCTGTGCGGCAAGACCGGATTCGACAGGAACCTTGTAATAACGAACCCTCCCTACGGCGGACGTCTCATGACACCTGAGGAAGCCGATAAGATATACAGGAGGATCGCTTCAACATATCTGACACGCGACGGTAAGTGCAGGAAAGGTGTCAGACTGTCGGTAATATCGCCGGATGATACTTTCGAGAAGGCAACCGGTTTTAAGGCCGACAAGAGGTATAAGCTCTACAACGGCAACATCAAATGCCAGCTCAATAATTACTTCAGGTTAGGTGAACGATGAGTCCTGTTATTAAGCACATTCCTTTCTTCTCCCCTGCCCGCAACGCATTAAGCGGTCAGGTGTTCAGATTCAAGGTAATAGACGAGACTCATACCGAGCTCGTGGCATACGGACACTATCTCCAGATTGCGGATCTGGGGGAGGACAGATTTGCATTCTCATGTACTGAAGAAGAATGGCGGGACATCTGGCACAGGTACTTTGACATGGACCGCGATTATGGGGCTGTCATATCTTCGATAGATCCGTCGGACACCTACCTCACAGAGGCAGCAAAGTTCGGATGCGGCATAAGGATCCTTCACCAGGACATCTGGGAGACCGTCATAAGCTACATTATCTCACAGCGGCGGAGTATTCCCTCCATTACCACCTCCGTCGAAAGGATATCCCGCCAGTGGGGACAGCGTATCTGCCTGCCTGAACTCGGTGAGGATTTTGTTAGCCCGCTGTGCAGCGAATACTACTCATTCCCTTCGGTTGACGAGCTGTCGTCTGCATCACTTGCTGATATCACCTCTACAGGTGTCGGCTACAGAGCCGAATACATCATGTCGGCGATAGATGATTTCCGCTCAGGCAAACTCACCTGCAGCATGCTGGAGAGCAAGAGCGATGACGAACTCTATAATATCCTGATGAATATGCACGGTGTCGGCAAAAAGGTCGCCAACTGTATCATGCTCTATGCTTTTGCCAGGTGCGGGAGATTCCCCATTGATGTCTGGATGGAGAGGATCGTGAACAAATACTACGGCGGTCACTTCGATGTGGACAGGTATCCCGGAACATGCGGGATCATGCAGCAATATATGTTCTACTACGAGAGGAATAGAAAATAACAAAAGACCCGCGGGTTCATACCTGCGGGTCTGCTGGTGCGGCGAACGGGACTTGAACCCGTACGGTGTTATCCACACGCCCCTCAAACGTGCGCGTCTGCCAATTCCGCCACCGCCGCATTTATTGGCAAGGAGTATTGTACTTATTATGAGAGAGATTGTCAAGCACAAAAGTTCAGCTGTTCGCAATAATAGTCTCTGATGCCCTTCACTATTAATAATCATCTCACAAAGTGCCAAAACAATAACCATTGGTTAACATCGGCGTTATAATATTGTCGGGCACAATCTGCTTAATGGGCGGTTGCCTTCAGAGTAATTCCGTCTTCTTCGCGAAGATAAGCTATGAAAGGAGGGCTGCTGATATGACAGGTTACGAGATACTATCATTGGTAACAGGAATAATAGCCCCTTTGTCTATGTCTTCGTTTCCGCAAGAAATCGAGATTTTTCCGAAGAAATTTCGGGAAGTTTTCTGATTCTTGCGGATTCCGTAAGATTTCAAGATTTTTCCGAATTTCCTTCGGACGAATTGCTGTTTTTCTTCGGAAAGGACAGTCTGCCTTCACTGTGGTGGTTTTGCAGTCCCCGCGAAGTTGCGACTGCGTCCGGAATAATACTTATTCTTTTTGAGACAACCCCTATTAGCTTATCTGGACTCCAGAAACAAACGCAAATGAAAACCTCATCCAAGACTAGAGCCATAGGGTGAGGCAACAAAAAACTCACTCAGAAGGCGACCGTCTTTGCAGGCTGTGCTCTTCTTATGTGTATTTTACAACTGACGCTTATGGCAATCAATCAGCAGATGGTCATGGATAAACCAACACTTCAGACACAGTCCAACCGGCAGGATCTGCATAACCTGAACAATCATCTTATTTGCCTTTGCCACGTCCGCTTTTTATAGTATTATTAATAATATTTAAAAATTTTGGAGTAATTCTTAATGCAACTTAAACCGGCAGACGCCATCACATCAGGTATCACAAGCCACCCCTATCTGTCAGTCATTCTCATATGCCTGATATCGACGCCACTGCATTTCGCATCGCTCGACCCGGTAAGAAGCGGGACATTGTGGATCATTACGGGATCGATCGTTGTTTTCGCGCTTTACGCGATAATGAGGGCCTGCAAAGCGAAGAGATTCAACTCCAAGGAAGCTATGGCGCTGTCGATTGCTTCGCTCGTCGTTATCCTCGCGGCAACCTACCTCTACTCACGGGCGGAAAATAAGCAGATATGGCACCTTCTGGGGGGATTTGCCGTCGTGCTGGCTCTCTATTGGTTCTCTGACAGGAAGAGCAGAGCTGAAGAGCTCAATGTGTTCCTGATAACGGGGCTCGGGTTCGCGCTCAAATATTATTATGTTCTCATAACATCGATCTATGACCGTCAGCATGACGTGGGCGTTTTCGGCGGGAAAGAATGGCATGCCGGATATATCGAGTACATCCTCAATAACCACAGCCTTCCCAATGTCAGCCCCGACGAGATGTGGCAGTCCTATCATCCGCCTCTCCACCACACCATGAGCGCAATATGGATCGGCTTCAACGAGAAGATTCTCTTAGTTGACCACGATGCGGCAAGGGAGAGTTTGCAGGTGCTTACGCTCCTGTATTCGATGCTGATAATAATCATTTCGATCAGGATAATGAAATACTTTAAGCTCAAGGGTCATGCACTTTACCTGCCGCTTATCATCCTGAACTTCCACCCGAGCATAATAATGTTTGCAGGCAGCATCAATAACGACCCGCTGGCAGCAGCGTTCGTAATGGGCGCGATCCTCATGACTCTCAAGTGGTACAGGAATCAGACAATCGGGAACATCATTAAGATCGCTTTCCTCATCGGTCTGGGTATGATGACGAAGATGTCATCTGCAATTGTCGCCCCGGCGGTCGCACTCGTGTTCCTGCTGGTACTTATCAGGCGTATCAGAGATAAGAACGATATCAAGGGGATCTTCACGCAGTTCTGCGTGTTCGGAGCGATCTGCATTCCTCTGGGACTGTGGCATCCCGTTCGCAATATGCTCAGATGGGGGCTTCCGCTTCTGTATGTCCCGGGGCTTCCGGACAATGCCCTGCAGAAGATAAATATGTCATTCTTCGACAGGGTGACGGACTTCTCTTCCTACCAGTTCAAGAATGTATATGAGCAGTGGGCGACTATAGAAGACGGCACCATCAGCGGATATAATGAATTCAACCCGATCACAGTTGCCCTCAAGACTTCAGTCTTCGGTGAGTATCTTAACGATAAGTCGTTTGAGAATATCAAGGGAATCAATGTGTATTTCTTCTCTTTCTTCATGTTCTGGATAGCGGTCATCATTGCTATTCTCGCTGCAATCGCCGTGATCCGCCTGCTGACATCGGGCAAGCTTATCTCCAAGGATGATAAAGTCATAAAGACCGGCATATGGTTCCTGGCATCATATATAGTTGTCTCCATGATAAGTTACTATAAGCTCGCCGGAGAACTTCCGTTCGTGTGTACAATGAATTTCAGGTATATCGTACCGCTCGTGCCGGTATCACTTACACTGACAGGATTGTGGATAGAGAAGGGCCTGCTCGGCAATGCGAAGATACGCAAACCATCTCTGGTGGCACTTTATTCGTGCTTCATTGTCTTCTCATTCTGTACAACAGTATTTATGGGGGCTGTCGGATTCATATGATGCGACCAAAGAACAGATTTAATAAACTGATATTCCGGACGGACACAAGCATGATCATGAAGATCATGTTCTGGGTATTCCTGGCTGTGGGCATCTTTGTGAGAGTATTCAGGTTCGGAGCATTCCCTTCAGGACTTAATCAGGACGAGGCATTTGCCGGGTACGAAGCATATTCACTGCTACATTACGGAACAGACACCGCCGGGTATCACAATCCCATATATCTCGTGGCATGGGGATCCGGCATGAACGCGCTCGAGACATATCTCATGATTCCTTTTGTCGCCCTGTTCGGTCTCACTCCGTTCGCTATCAGATTGCCCCAGCTGCTTCTGTCCATCGCCTCCCTTGTTGTTGTATATCTCTTCACAGCGAAGTTATTTGACAAAAAAACAGGTCTTGCAGCCCTTGGACTTCTTGCAGTATGTCCCTGGCACATTCTCCTGAGCCGCTGGGCTCTTGAGTCGAATCTGGCACCGGGATTTCTCCTTATCGCCACATATTTCTTCGTGCTCGGCGCAGACAAAAACAAGTATCTCATCCCTTCAGCAGTCTTCTACGGACTGTCCCTGTACACATATGCCACCATCTGGACGATCATGCCGTTCATTATCCTCCTCGAGGTACTCTATCTCGTTTATACAAAAAAGATCACTCTGAATATCCACACAATAATCAGCGGCGTGATCCTGATAGTGATGGCAGTCCCTCTGGTCCTCTTTGTACTTGTCAATACCGGACACATGAACGAGGTAAGATCATCCTTCATATCCATACCAAAATTGCTTTATTTCAGGTCAGGAGAAGTATCGTTCAAGGACGTGCTTAAGAAGTCTCTGAACCTCTGGGATATATTCAAAAACCAGTCAGACGGACTGCCGTGGAATTATGCCGAAGGGTACGGCTTTACAGGCTATGTAATCTGGCTTCTCAGCATTGCCGGTTTTGTGCTTCTTATATATGGTCTCTATAAGCAAATACGCAAAGACCGCAGGACATTTGCGCCCGGCGTGATCCTCATGATCAACTTCCTGTCAGCCCTTGTCCTCGGAACACTGATAAATGTGAACATCAACAGGATCAACATCCTCTTCATCCCTGTTGTAATACTGGCGGCGTACTGCCTCGGCAGGATAAAGAACAGCTGGGTTCTGCTTGGTGTCGCAATATACTTTGTACTGTTCACGATATCCTTCGAGAAAGCCTATTTCACAACATACAACGAGAGGCTGAACTTTCACTTCGGTGCAGGTCTCAACGAGGCTCTCGAGACGGCAAATTCCAAGGCAGACAAGGTATACCTGAGTTCAGACATACACTATCCCAAGGTGCTCTTCTTCGATAGGATACCGGTGGAGGAATTCCGGAATTCCGTTATCTATAGCAACTACCCCGCTGCATTCCTCAGTACCGATTCATTCACGCATTACAGCTATAAATACGATATTACGGCACCATCAGAAGACGGCGCGTATATTATCGGAGACGGCGCCGATACAAGTGTTTTCGTATCGCACGGATTCAAGATCGAAGAATTCGGGCGTTATAAAGTTCTGTACAAATAGAACCGGCGCCAGTTGCGGCTGGAGCCGGAATAACAGGAATCCTGCTTTTACATTGCCCATCCCGGTGACCACTTAACGAAGTGTGTAATATAATCGACTGACACTTCAGAGCCGTTCAGGATCGGCAGGAACAGGATAAACAGCAGCACCGCGACAGCCACATAAACAAATACCGCCTTCCTGAACTTCGGGAATCGCTTGCCGATATCTGTAAGTGCATAAATACACATTACTGTGATAAAAGGAACACTTGCAAAGTAGTGATAGATAAATACATATCTCGATACAAGGATCCATGGCAGATACTGCGCCAGATAACCTATCATCAGGAAAGCAGCCTTCCTGTCCTTGCGGTCGATCCACAGGTAAACCATATAGAGCGATGCAGGTATTCCGAGCCACCAGATCGCCGGGTTGCCAAGAAGCACGATTACTCTTCTGAGAGAATCCGTTATCGGCTCGTATACGAATAATACCGGTTTGTACATGACGGGCCACTGATACCATTCCGATGAGTACGGGTGTGTCGAAGTAATGTTCGTGTGATAATTGAACATCAGCTTCTGCGCCTCGAGCATCTTGGTAATAAGACCTCTCCCCTCTACTCCGTCATTGAACGGAATATAGGTCAGAGTATAGATGATGAGGGGGATGAATATGAATACCAGGAAACACCATGCTACTGTCAGTACAAGCTTGCGGTTGAATGATCTTACAACATTGAAATCATCCCCGGGCTCCATCTTTTGCTCGAAACGGTGAAGTGAATTATTGAACTCTCTATAACGGTGGAAGAACGAGGCGAAAAGTATCACCGCAAGTCCCAGCGCGGAATACACGCCTATCCATTTCGATGAGATCGCGAGTGCCATAAAGAAACCGCACCAGAAAAGCGGTTTATAAGTCTTGCTCAGAGGTACATCAAAGAAGTTATACTGCGTATATTCGTACATAAATATATACGATATCATGATAAACAGTACCGCATATACATCAATCGTTGCGATCCTGGACTGGACGAAGTGCATGAAGTCAGCCGAGAATACTATAGTTGTAAGCGTAGCAAGTTTTGTACTGTCAAAAAACTTCTTGGCAAAAACATACATTGCAAATATCATGATGATTCCGCATACAGTACCGCTGAAACGCCACCCGAAAGGATTCATTCCGAATATCATGGTGCCGATCGCCATTATCTCTTTGCCGAGCTGAGGATGTGTATTCTCATAGCAATAAAGACCGTTCTTCATCTCATAGACATGGCGGGTATAGTGCACTTCATCGAAATAAGTACCATTCATATATGTATCTTCAGTTACCGCATACTCCTGTTCATCAAACAGATTGTGGTACTTGTCAGTATTCACCGGAGTTATTATATTCCCTTCCCCGTCCTTGAATACCATCTCAATGATCGCATCAGCCTTATTTGCTTCAATTGGTGCAATATAAAGATATCTGGCAACAAAATCCACTTCAGTCTTATTCCAGTTATATACCGAGCCCGTATCCCACGGATTATCCTCTGTAAACAGCGAATACCATGTCTCATTGTCCGATGTATATTTGACTGTGTATTTCTGATTGAATTCATGTCCGAGATAAGTCCACATCTCCCTGATATTATGATCGGCACCGAGGTCAATATAAACATTGCCTTCCTTGACAATCGAATACTCAGTCGTAGGTGCAGACATATTGCCAAGGTGGAAAAAAGCGACACAGGAATATACCACCATTATCACACTTACGATGATATAGTCTCTCTTATTCATCGTAGCAACAATAACCGAATGTGTAAAAGATCTCCTGTCATTGTCCCGCCTGGTCCAGTATGATGCATTGTCACTGATCATCTTCGCCAGGTGTTCTTTCTCTTTGAACGGGGATTCCGTCCTGGCAAAGAGCCTGACGGTCGTGTAAACCAGATATGCAAAGACAAGGAGTTCAAATACACAAACTGTCATTATTACCCTGTTATGCCTGTCAAAATTCTGCGGATCATAATAATAAAGCACGTGGTATGCATTGAAAAAAGAAACAAGACTGGTAGATACAAACAGAATGAACGTCTCAAGCCTCGGTCTTAGAATAAATGCAAACAAAAGGAAGACAGCGGCCGGATAGATATACCTCTCATGCATCCTCACAGAGAATGTAAATATGCAAATCATAATAAAGGCCGACAGGTAAAAATAGACTGATCTTGATTTACGGCACTTTATAAAAATAAAAGCTGAAGCAAGATACGTCACAATTATTGAACAGGTTCCCCAGAACTTCATTGACAGTCCGAGGAATAACTCATCCTGACCGATCCAGATCTTGCCCATCAATCCCCAAAAGTTATAAGCATTAACAGAACCGTACGGATAAGATGTAACGGTATCTGTATACTGCTTAAGTGCGTCACCTATGCCAAATGGAAGCATCAGCAGAAAGACGAGTGCGATCGCTCCCAATCCGGCACCGGTCTGCACCATCAGCGTCTTCGTAAATCGCTTCTTATCCTTATAACTCTTAAGCAGTTCATTAATATAGGCAAACACAATAACCGGTGCAAACATCAGCGCCTGAGGCTTAACGAGTATTGAGAAACCATATATAAAATATGCAGGGATAGTGTTATTCCTGTAGAACAAATACATAACCACCACAAGGAGTAACACAAAAACAGAATCGGTCTGTCCCCAAACTGCACTGTCGATCAACACAAGAGGATTAAGCAAAATAAGCAGTGAGATACCAAGGCTCCCGAACTTATTGATCTTCATCTCCTGAGCAAGTCTGAATGCCAGATAAGCAATACCCACGTCAGCTGCAATTGCAGGTAATTTAATCAATACGACAAACGCGGATGTTCCCTCCTGCAAGTGCAAAAGCTTTGAAGTAGCTCCAAGCAGCCAGAAAATATATACAAATCCCGGCGGATAATCAGTAAACATCTCAGATGTATAAAAATTAGACAGTCCCTGCTCGAAAGCAAGCTTCGACCATGCCGTAAAACAACTGATATCAGAAGGAAAGCCATGATATCCCTGCGACGAATTACGGCAGGATATTATTATCCTCAGAATAAAGCCCGCTACAAATACAGTTATAATCTGCCATCGCTTAATATTCCGTTCTTTACTTAAACCGTTATTAACCGGATTATCAATGCCTGCCAAATAGTATCTGTATACAAAGTAAGCTAATATGATGAACCCGACAGACGAACCCACAAAAAACTTCATTAACTGTTTACACCTCGTGCTTTTATAAAATGATTATACAATATCAAACGTAAAAAAGGAGCCTTTTGTGAAGGCTCCTTTCCATTCTAAAGATCAGTAATAACGATTACTCCTCTTCCTTCTTGCTTCTACGTACGATGTATACCGCTATGCCTGCAGAGATTGCAAGACAGATAACTGCGAAGCTGACAACCATTGTAGCATCCTCACCCGTTGCAGGAACATACTTGCCGCCGGTTGTCTGAGATGCTGCTGTAGTATCAGCTGCTTCAGAAGTATCCGATGCCTCAGTCGTTCCGGAGGCTGCTGTGGTGAATGCAGAGCCTGAAGGTGTTGGCTCATCTCCAGGATTCGTCGTGCCGGCAGCTGCCGTTGTGAATGCAGAGCCTGACGGTGTCGGCTCAGTTGTCTGACCTGCCGGTTCTGATGTCTCGCCAGCGACTGTAGTTTCAGCTGCAGCGGACGTCTCTGCTGCAGGTGTTGTCTCCGCTGCAGGTGTTGTCTCTGCTGCAGGTGTCGTCTCTGCTGCAGGTGTCGTCTCTGCTGCAGGTGTCGTCTCTGCTGCAGGTGTCGTCTCTACTACAGGCGTTGTCTCTGCTGCAGGTGTCGTCTCTGCTGCAGGCGTTGTGTCTGCTGCAGGCGTTGTGTCTGCTGCAGG
>DFIB01000170.1:0-7173 GCA_002371375.1 Mageeibacillus sp. UBA3708
ATCATGCCGCACATATAGTCGTGGACAGCACCTCCAAGGATTGATCCCAATACGATCCACAGGAATACAACAGGACCGAAGCATGCACCCATCAGTGCGCCAAAAATAGGTCCGGTTCCTGCAATGTTCAGCAGCTGTATCAGAAACGCCTTCCAGGTTTTGATCGGCACACAGTCAACGCCGTCATTGACCGCGATTGCAGGCGTCTGCCTGTCGTCCGGACCGAAGATCCGCTCAGCAAGACGTCCGTATAAGATGTATCCTGTTACAAGGACTATGATCGCTACAAAAAACGATATCAATTTTATGAACTCCTTCTCAGCAATTGTGCATCATATAGCTATATTTTAACACTTTTGCAGAAATATGTGGGAAAAGGGGTTTCTAAAGAGAAGATTGGAATTCGTGGTCTGATTTATCCCGGTGCTCTTTGCAGTGTATGACTCGCAAACAGGGAATCCCCAAAAGTCCTGTAAGGATCTCGTTTAATATCCGGATGCTTGATGAGGGAATATTGTTTTTGACGGCAAAGTAACCAACTTCCGGTACGAGCTAAGGTCTCAATTTATTAAGTATGCGGATGAAGAGGCCGAAGTATCTGATGATATAACTGTTTTGCGGATGCAGCAGATGTATCGACAGATGCGATGTATCTGTACTATGAAGCGGCAGTTGATTACATGAATTGACCTGTTGCATGATCTGAACGGTCAGGTGGGCTGTCCCGTACAAAGCGGGGCAGCTTTATTTTTGGGATCACTGTTCAGGTGAATCGTTAACGATCTGCGTGGCAGAACCGTATGCTCTTAAGGGACGTCCGTTCTCGTCGTATTCAAGCGTATATCTGACGTGGAAGGGTATGCGGTCGACCGTAAGAGGTATCACACCGTCAAGGTTATCAACACCTTCTGCCAGCTGTCTCATCCAATCCCTGTACATATCTGCGTAATCAGCAGGGAAGAGCCCGCTCTCGATTACAGGCTCAGGGTAATTCTCAACAACAGGAGGAAGTCCGAGATCGCGCATGCATCTGAAGCACGGACGCATGACCTTCGTGGAGATATCGTATTCCCATGCATACGTATTATTCTGTTCGCTTGCAGTACGGAACTTCTTCTCACTGTCGAAAAGGATGTCGTAGCGCCTTTTGTCTGCGGTTATATTCTGCACCATCGCATAGAATAGATACTGGTCATCGGCCCTTCCGATCATCCTGATGTGGCTTCTTATGAGTACTCTCTCATTGCCGCATATCTTGGAGCAGATATTGCGCCAGACCTCACATGTCTCCTCTTCGCCCAGCTGTATGGCGCGTTCCATGGTAGCCTTAAGTACCATCTTGTCATTATCGTCAAGCGAAGACAAAAGATCGAATGTGAGCATCTCCTTTGCAGAAAGGTTCATTCCGATCTCTTTGTTGTATTTATCATTGACGCGGACAAACTCAACCCTGTCTTCCTTCTTCTTGTATGTGAATATAGCTGCCGGTCCCACCATGTTGTTGAACAGCAGTGTCTCGATTGACTGAGGATCCCAGAAACGTCCCGACTGTATGGAATAAACAAGATCCATCGACTGTGATACAGGCTCGTGATCGATTACCTTGAGCTTCTCAATAAACTCTTCTTCCGGAATCGGCTGTGAATACAGATAGCCCTGTATGTAATTGCATCCGATGCTCTTCATGTAGTCAGCCTGCTCATATGTCTCAACGCCTTCTGCGACGACGGGAGTATTGAGCCACTTTGTCATCTGAACGATGGAACTGATTATGGCACCGCCTCTTCCGCCGACGTCGCCTGAAAGGAATCTCATGTCGAGCTTAATGACATCAACGTCAAGATCCTTAAGCACGTTAAGAGAGGAATACCCGCTCCCGAAATCGTCCATCTCAACTTTGTATCCCAATTCATGGAACTTATCCAGCACGTCAGTCATCAGCTCCATTCCGCCGATTGCGGAGGACTCCGTTATCTCGATATGTATATACTGAACGGGAATGTCAAACTCCCTGCGGATGGACTCGACCTGCTCAACATAGTCGTGATTATAGATATCATAACGCGACATATTGACTGAGACAGGCACGGGTGTCAGCCCCATGTCAATGCACTTGCGCAGGAATTTGCATACAAGCTCGCATACAAATATATCGGCGCTGAAGACAAGATCGTTCTTCTCGAAGATCGGAATGAAGTTTCCGGGCATCTGGAGACCGTAGACCGGGTGATTCATACGCATCAGTGCCTCCGCACCTATCATGCGCCCTGTCACATGGTTGATCTTAGGCTGGTAGCATACGTATATGTATTCGTAGTTGATCGCATCGTCAAAAAAAGCAAGGATCTCCTGCTCGGTCATCTTACGGTTATTTGCTGAATCTGCCATGGTGGTCACCCCGCTTTGCACAGTATATCGTGAAATGTGATCGTTGTTAGTATTATAGCATAGTTCGGGTGAGTAAACGGGCATAAAGGGAATCTGACAATTCAGGATCAAGCTATTATACTAAAGATGAGAGAAATCTCACTTTCAAAAGGGCAAGAGTGAAGAACGAACGAAGGAATAGGGAACAGCGGGGAGTTTTGCTATGTTATAATATACACATAACTGATATCCCGGAGGTTATATATGCCCTCAATCAAACATGAGGCCCTGCGTTGCCTTAAATGTAAGAATGCTCAATGTGCAGCTCACTGTCCCGTATCTACGCCCATACCGCAGGTAACAGAATTGTTTCTAAACGGCGAGATAAAACAGGCCGGAGAGATGCTTTTCCTGAATAATCCGCTCTCCGCCGTCACTTCCATCATTTGTCCTCATGAGAGGAATTGTAACGGGCATTGTGTTTTGGGCATAAAGGGCACGCCTATCGAATTCTTCAGAATAGAAGAGTACATCTCAAGATTCTATCTTGAGACAATGGAGATCCCTCATATTGAGAAGAACGGGATCAAAGTGGCTGTGGCAGGTGCAGGACCTGCAGGAATAACCATGTCAATCCTTCTTTTGCTGCGTGGTTATGATGTTACTCTTTTTGAGGCTCAGGACAATGTGGGAGGAGTGCTGAGGTATGGTATCCCTCCTTTCCGTCTTCCAAGGGACCTGCTTGACATGTATAAGGGTATCCTGCTGAGGCTGGGCGGACATTTCAGACCCAATACAAGACTCGGCTCGAATATTATGATCGATGATCTTTTTCCTGACGGTTACAAGGCTGTCTTTGTATCTACCGGAACGGGGAGACCGAATAAGCTGGGACTTCTCGGTGAGACTCTCGGACACGTTCACTTTGCTGTCGACTATCTTAAGACACCTGAGGCTTTCGCTCTCGGACACAAGGTTGCCGTTATCGGAGCGGGGAACGTTGCCATTGACGCAGCCAGAACCGCGATAAGGCGCGGTCATTCGCATGTGACGATCCTTCACTTTATGGGTGAGGAGGATATGACGGCAAACCGTGATGAGGTTGAGATGGCTGAGATCGACGGTGTTGAATTCGTTCATTATGCGCAGGCTGTAAGAATTCTTGAAGATGGTGTCAGGTGTGTACGTGTAAACCGTATAGTCGATGAGGAAGGCAAAGTCAGCTTCGAAGAGGACTATTCGGATACATTTGTAGTCCCGGCTGACTCCGTGATAATCGCAATAGGACAGGGTCCGGGCGCAGATATCAGATCTTCAGGTGTAAAACTTACCGGACGTGGTCTTTTTGAAGTGAACGAGTGGGGCGAGACGGATACTCCCGGAGTCTTTGCCGCAGGCGATATCGTGTCCGGTCCCAAGACTGTTGTCGATGCTGTTGCTTTCACAAAAAAAGTATTTACAAAGATGGAAGAATATCTTCAGAATAATGCCTGATATTGAATTATAAACGGAGGTAAATATGGTTAAGCACATTATTGTCTGGAATTTGAAGGATGAGTTATCGGATGCTGACAAGGCAGCTGTCAAGAAGGGGATAAAGGAAGGCCTCGAAGGTCTCAAGGGCAAGATCCCGGGTCTGCTGGACATCGCCGTTTATATTGACGGCCTTGACAGTTCTACCGGAGATCTGCTCCTGGATTCTTCTTTCGAGAGTGAAGAAGCATTGAAGAATTATGCTGTTCATCCCGATCATGTGGATGTCGCGAATAATAAGGTAAGGCCGTATACGAAGACGAGAAGTGCTTACGACTATATAATCTGAGGTGTTTATGATCTCATGGAGCATGAGGATTGAGGGGCGGGGGGATTCTATCCCTGCTTCTGTTCCAGGATGCGGATATGTATTCCGAGTATGTGAGTTACCGGTACGAAGAGGACGGATCAATAATCTCGCAGGGGACAGTCCTTTTCTGCCCGCCAAAGCATTTCAGGTTCGAGGACCCGGGGCTTCAGCTGCGCGTAGAGGGAGATGAGATAGTTGTAAGTTCCACTGCTTATGCCAAAGGTGTTAGAATAGAGAACGGCAGTGACGACCTCGTCTTAAGCGACAACTTTTTCGACCTTAACGCGGAAGAGAAGCGTGTCAGGATCCTGGAGGGTGAACCGTCAGATCTTAAAGTAAGAAGCATTTATTCTATAAAGTGAGAGGTAAAGACATGAACAAATACATTATTGATACAGATGAGAACAGAAGGTTCCTTGCAGATAACGCTGTGGCACTCCTGAACTTCGGCAGGAGATTTCCATCGCCGGGTGGGGCAAGCTACTATCTGGGTGACGATGGAACGCCCTGGACGGACAGGCCTCGCGAGACCTGGATAACATGCAGGATGGCACATGTCTACAGCATCGGTTCAATGATGGGTATAGACGGATGCAGAGAGCTTGCGGAGGCTGCGGTAAGAGGTCTCAACGGCGAGCTGAAGGACAGGGTAAGAGGCGGATGGTTCGCCGGATTGACACAGGATGATGAGCCGCTGCCGAACAAGCAGTGCTACGCTCATGCTTTCGTTATTCTGGCTGCCACGAGCGCGAGACTGGCCGGTATCGCGGGGGCCGATGAGCTGCTGGATGATGCAGTCAGGATCTACGATGAGAAGTTCTGGAATGAAGAGGAAGGCCTGTCTTGTGATACGTGGAATACGGAGTTCACCGTGCTTGATGACTATCGCGGAATCAATGCGAATATGCATACGGTAGAGGCGTTCCTGGCGCTGGCAGACGCTGCGGGAGATGAGAAGTACAGGGTAAGAGCAGGGCGTATCATTGACCGGGTAATCGGTTGGGCGGCTTGCAACGAATACAGGATCCCGGAGCATTTCACACGGGACTGGAAGCCTGATCTGGAAAAGAACAGGGAGAAGCCGGACGATCCGTTCAAACCATACGGAGCGACTCCGGGTCACGGAATAGAGTGGGCACGTCTCATATCGCAGTGGGCTGTGTCTTTTGATAACGCCCGAAAGGATGAATATATCGATGCTGCTGTCAAGCTCTACAACAGAGCCGTGGCTGATGCATGGAATGCCGACGGTGCCCCGGGCATTGTCTACACGACCGACTGGAACGGGGTTCCGGTTGTCCGCGACAGAATGCACTGGACATTGGCGGAAGCGATCAATACATCTGCGGTACTCTTCAGGCTCACGGGCGATGAGAAATTCAGTAACGACTATAGCATGTTTATGAAGTATCTCGATGAGACTGTGCTCGATCACAGGACGGGCTCGTGGTTTCACCAGCTTGATGAGAATAACAGGCTTAAGGGGACAGTCTGGCCCGGCAAGTCAGATGTGTACCATGCGTTCCAGGCGATGCTGATCCCGTATAGAAGAGTTGATAAGTCGATCGCAACGGCGGTATGTTTGGGGTGAACCCAGATCAAAATGCACCCCAAAACGTGAAGAAATATATTTTTGAAAAAAAGTTGTTGACACCCTCGAAATGACGTGATAATATCACAAGGTTTAGCAATGAACCGAATACAATATTAAGGAGGAATCCGGAAATGAAAAGGGTTCATAAGTCAAAAAAAGGTTTTTCACTCGTTGAGATCGTCTTGGTCATTGCTGTTATTGCTATTCTTGCTACCGTATTCCTTTCGGGCGGTCTTAAGATCCTTAACACTGTCAAAGTTCTTGCTTATGGCGAAGAGGCTACAAGCGTAAGCAGCAATAAATAATACTTCTCCTTCCTCATATCATTAAGCGATCATCATGTGTCAGAGTATAATATAAGTAGCAGAATGGCAACTGATGATTGATAGCTTTTCCGGCAACCGTTTTATACACTGATAACGGAGGTGATGCTTAATGGTTTTCTCAGAAAAACTTCAGATACTCAGGAAGAATAAAGGACTTACCCAGGAGGCACTGGCATCAAGACTCGGTGTATCAAGACAGGCGGTTGCCAAATGGGAATCCGGACAGATCTATCCTGATATATCAAATCTTATACAGATAAGTGATCTCATGAATGTCAGTGTTGATTATCTGGTCAAGGATCGGGACTGCACAGTGAGTGCAGGTTCACCGTATGATGCGGATATTGATGAGATGATTGCCTTTCGCCTTGAAGCGAATGTGAATACATATGCTGCGTTCATGAATGAGGCGGATCCCACGAGACCTGCGTCACACGATTTCAGGTATGAGAACGGAAGATACATGTACCACGACACGTATGTGGGCGGCGAGAAATTTGCGGGCGAGGAAGCGGTCTGGAGAGACGGTATCACCATTTATGCGATGAACTACATGGGAAGGGTTTTGTCTGATGATTTCAGCGGTAATTTCCTCAAGGAGGCGCTTAGAGCTGCAGATGAGAAGATGCCGTACAGAGGACCTGAATTGTATCAGTCCGGAGAGTATACTTACAAGTGCAAAGTGACAGGTGACATTATCTGGTTTCAGGGGTATGAAGAAATATACAAAGGTGAACGCAAAGTTTACGAATGTGTTTTCCACGGCGGGACAGTAAGATGAAAAGTTGATCTGTGAAGAGTATCTTCAGATCTGCTCGTGATAACTGCACATGTGGGATAATTAATATTTGTTGACGATATTTGCAATGAATTATACAATTGAATTATGTTCATAAATGACATCAAAACATGGAGGTAATTTTTATGGCAGAAGAGAAGAAGATCGATGCTCCCGTAAAGGCAGCAGAAGTTAAAGTTGAAGCACCTAAGGCAGCTGCTAAGAAGGCTCCTGCAAAGAAGCCTGCAGCAAAGAAAGCACCTGC
>DFIB01000170.1:7241-22306 GCA_002371375.1 Mageeibacillus sp. UBA3708
CTGCAGCAAAGAAAGCACCTGCAGCTAAGAAGGCAGCAGCACCCGCAACAAAGAAAGCAGCTCCTGCCAAGAAGGCACCTGCAAAGAAGACAGCAGCAAAGAAGCCTGCAGCAAAGAAGGCTCCCAAGAAGCTCGGTAAGATCATCTTTGAGTTTGACGGTCAGCAGATTGATGTTAAGGCAATCCAGAAGAAGGCAGCTAAGCTCGGCGGCGATGTTTATGTAGTTGCCGGTGAGAAGAAGATCTTTGATGCCGAAGGAAAGGCGGTAGATCTGTTCTGATCATCTTCGTATCAGAATAACCAGGGACTGTTCCGGAGTGACTTTGTTGCAGAAGGGACAGTCCTTTCTTTTTGTGGTACAATAAGCGGCATAAAGGAGGCGTGCGATTTGAGACAGTCGATCCTCATTAAGTTAAGTGTTATCACCATTGCGGTTCAGGTGTGTATCGTGCTTATGTCGTACGCTTTATTCCGTGATAACAGAGTTGTTGCAGACGGTGATCAGGGATCGGGAACAGGTGCCTTTGCACCGTCGTTCGATCCTACTGCCCAGGACTCGAATTATGCAGCTGTTCTTTACAACAATACGAACGGACTTCCCACATCGGAAGCTAATGATATTACGCAGACATCTGACGGTGCTTTGTGGATCGGAAGCTACAGCGGACTTATCAGGTATGACGGATCTCATTTCGAGAGGATGGATTCCGCGACGGGAATAACAAGCGTAACTACTCTTTATGCCGACAGGAATGACAGGATATGGATAGGAACGAACGATAACGGAATAGTGATCTTCAACAACGGTGCGGTGAAGAAGTTCGGCGCAGCAGAAGGTCTTGGTTCTGTATCGGTAAGATCAATAGTAGGTGATGATAATGGCATCATCTATGCGGGAACCACGAGAGGTGTTGTTGCATTTGACAGCAATGATAATCTTGTGAAGATCAGTGATGACCGTATAAATGATTCATACATCCGTGATCTTCGGATGGGCGCCGGCAATGTATGCTACGGCCTTACGATCGAAGGTGCGGTATTTAAGATGAGTGATATGAAGGTCACGGAATTCTACAGCAGTGATACATTGAAGTCGATACTTGTCGGCGACGGAATAACTCTCCGTACCATTCTCCCGGACAGCAATGATCCCGATTATATCTATGCAGGCAATGGCGGCTCCGGATTGTTCCATCTCAAGCTTACAAATGATCTGTCATCAAACAGTTCTAGCAGGTTCTATGTGGCACCTCTGCATCACATCAATTCGCTGACGGAGATAGGCAATGACATCTGGGTATGTTCGGATGACGGGATCGGTGTGGTCGACCGCAATATGCGCGGACTAAGGATCATCAATGATATTCCGATGAACAGTTCCATTGACAGGATGATGATAGATTATCAGGGCAATTACTGGTTCACGTCAACAAGACAGGGTATCATGAAGATCGTCCCGAATCAGTTTACTGATGTCTTTGATATTTGCGGTATCGAGAACAGAGTTGTTAATGCAACATGCATGTATGACGGCAGACTGTTCATCGGAACAGACAGTGGACTGATAGTTACGGAGAATGATCAGCCGGTCGGCAGTATTCCTGTAACATCCGCAGTCAGCGCATCGGGGAAGCAACTGAAGTGGGCAGATCTTGTCAAAGTGCTTAACGGTATCAAGATAAGATCGATCATAAGAGACAGTCAGAACAGATTGTGGATATCCACATTTGGCAGCACGGGGCTGATATGCTTTGACGGCAAAACCGTGACGGATTATACGACGGATGACGGGCTTCCTTCAGAGAGAGTCAGGACGGCGATCGAACTGTCTGACGGATCATATGCCGCAGCGTGCACCGGAGGTGTTGCCATCATTGAAGAAGGCAAGATAACAAGGATTTACGGCAGTGAAGAAGGGATAAGCAATACCGAGGTGCTGACTGTATGTGAAGCAACGAACGGGGACATTCTCGCGGGTACGGACGGCGGCGGTATATTCGTCATTGGCAAAGACGGTAATGTGAGGAGTATCGGCGTATCGGAAGGATTGTCTTCAGAAGTTATTATGAGGATAAAGCGCGACAGGAAGAAGGAGATCTACTGGCTCATCACGAGTAATTCCCTGTCGTATATGGACGGTAATTATAAAATCAATACCATTAACAACTTCCCTTATTCCAACAACTTCGACATTGTTGAGACTGACAGCGAGGATATGTGGATATTGAGCAGCAACGGTATCTATGTCGTGCCTGAGAACGAATTGACATCCGGCAGTGATATCAATGCGCTTTATTACAGTATGGATAACGGACTGTGCTGTATCGCGACTTCCAATTCATACAGTGATCTGACAGATACGGGTGATCTGTATATCGCAGGAACAACCGGAGTTGCAAAGGTCAATGTTAACAAAAAAATGCTGGATGTATCATCGCTTAAGATGAACGTGCCATACATTGATGCTGACGGTGTGATCATATTTCCGGATGAGGATGGAAGATTTAATATAGACCCTTCGGTAACAAGGGTGACGATACATCCTTTTATATACACATACTCGCTCATCAATCCGCAGATATCATATGTGCTCAACGGGTTCGATAATAAGGAGACGACTATAAGCAGTCATGAATTAAGTCCGGTCGTGTATACGAACCTCAAAGGCGGTGAATACAACTTCAAGATGAGGGTCACAAATCCGTCCAGTGCGTATGAGAGTGATCTGTCGATATTCATAGTGAAGCCCAAAGCGTTCTATGAGACTTTGTGGTTCTATGTGATAATGGTGATCGTATCCATTGCCGCCGTCGCGCTCGTAGTCGCGCTGTTCTTCCGCGGCAGGCTGCGTAAATATGAGAAAAAGGCCGAAGAGAACAAGAAGCTAATCCGTGAGATAACAGAGGCCTTCGCGAAGACCATCGATATGAAGGATAAATATACGAACGGTCACTCCACAAGAGTTGCCGAGTATACCGCAAAGCTTGCGCGGGAACTCGGATATGAAGAGGAGACTGTTACAAAGTATTACAACATTGCCCTGCTCCACGATATCGGCAAGATAGGAATCCCCATGGAGGTTCTCAACAAGAACGGCAAGCTGACTGATGAGGAGTATGCGTGCATCAAATCGCATACAACGCTGGGACATGATGTGCTGGCGGGTATCAGTATTATGCCGGAGCTTGCGACGGGCGCAGGATCGCACCATGAGAGACCGGACGGGAAGGGATACCCTGAAGGACTGAAGGGAGATGAGATCCCCAGGGTTGCACAGATCATCGCGGTGGCGGATACTTTCGATGCGATGTATTCGGACAGACCGTACAGAAAGCGCATGAATTTTGATAAGGCAGTATCGATCATCAAGGAAGTATCCGGTACTCAGCTGACTTCGGATGTCGTTGATGCTTTCCTGAAGCTTGTGGACAGAGGAGAGCTCAGAGCCGAGGATGATCACGGCGGAGGAACCTTCGATGATATCAACAATATCCACAAGAAGTTTGACTGCGAAGGAAAGAAAGATCCTTCTGCCTGAGACGGCACGGAACATGGCAGATGATGAAGCTTTTTGACGAGATCCCGTATATAGAAGGTGAAGGAATGACGGGGCAGGGAAATTGCAACAAGAACGATAGCGGCTATGGTGGATTACTTGTATTCCCGGACAGATATTGAGATAATAACGGTGGATACGATGGCGAAGAATGATTTGGTCCGGTGGTGTCAGGTGCCGAAGAAGAACGGGAATTTGACGGGCCGACACTTGCAGATAAATGGGTAAGGTGATATTTATGCGTTTATTGGGTAACATTTTGTGGATAATCTTTGGCGGATTGATAAGTGCGCTGTCATGGATACTGGTCGGCTTGTTATGGTGTATTACCATAGTCGGTATTCCTGTTGGAGTGCAGTGCTTCAAGCTGGCGAGTATCTCGTTTAATCCTTTCGGGAAGCTGGTTGAATACGGCGGAGGCGGGGTGTCATTTATTGTGAATATCCTGTGGCTGATATTCGGAGGCTTAGAGATGGCGGTCACTCATTTTGTCTGGGGACTGGTATGCTGCGTTACGATAATCGGCATTCCGTTCGGCCTTCAGTTCTTCAAGATCGCCAAGCTGTCGCTTATGCCGTTCGGCGCTGAAGTTACGCGTGAGCATTATCTGTAACACTTGACACATACGCGGACGTTGTTATATTATCTGCGTATCAAAGACAAAGGAGGAACACCAATGAAGATGATCATCTGCTGAAGTTTATTAACTGCCTGCGGATAAGTCTTTTTGCGTGTTCATTTTCTGAATAATATGTGATTGTTTGCCGCGGCCGCGTGTCGCGGCGTTTGCTTCTTCTGCAGGCTTCTGTAAGGAGGTATTTTTATGTCATTGATAAATATCAGAGAATTAACTTTCGGATACGACGGATCAGATAAGAATCTTTTTGAGAATGTGACGCTGGGAATTGATACAACGTGGCGGCTCGGACTGTCGGGGCGTAACGGAAGGGGGAAGACAACTTTCCTGAAGCTGCTCAGAGGTGAGCTGGCGTACAGCGGCAGCATCACGGGTGTGCCCGATACAGTGCTTTTCCCTTCGGATGAGTTAGTTTGCGATGAGGACTGGAAGATACAGAAGGAGCTCAATCTGATGAAGACAGATCCCTATATCATGTACCGTCCTGTGGAGACATTGTCAGGCGGCGAGAGGACAAAGCTGATGCTTGCAAAGCTCTTTGCATCAGACGGGATCTATCCTCTGATAGATGAGCCCACCAATCACCTCGATCAGGTCGGAAGAGAAGCTGTTGCGGAATACCTTTCAACAAAGGACGGCTTCATACTTATATCTCACGACAGGGCGTTCCTGGACAGGTGTACCGATCATACACTCGTTATTACAAAGACAGGGATCGAACTTGTATCTTCCGGTTATTCGGTATGGTGGGAGAACAACGAGCAGAAGATGAAGAGCGAGAGTGCGCGTAATGACCGGCTGAAGAAAGAGATGGGTTCCTTGGAGGAAGCGATGAAGAAGAATGCCAAATGGGCTTCAAAGGCCGAAGGCTATAAGAACAGGAGCAAGGCTCCGTCCAAGGTGGCGGAGGATCACTTCAGGCGTGCTTATGAGGCTGAGAAATCCCGAAAGCTCATGTCACTGGCAAGGAATCTTCAGAACCGCAACGAGAAGAAACTCGAAGAGAAGAAGGGACTCCTCAGGGATCTGGAGAAGACAGAGCAGCTCAGGATAACGGGGAGCGAACACCATAATAAGACTCCGGTGATAATGAGAGGAGTATCTTTATTGCGCGGCGGTATTACTGTCGCAGACGGCATTGATCTGACTGTGGAGCAGGGCATGAAGATATCTCTTAAAGGTCCGAACGGGTGCGGCAAGAGTACTCTTATCAAATATCTGGCGGGCTCAGGTTCTGCAGAAGAGATAACGGCGTGCGGCGACATTTACATAGCACCGGGATTGACCGTATCATATGTCAGTCAGGATACTTCGGGGCTTCGCGGATCTCTGTATGATATTGTAGCGGACAGAGGCGGTGACAGGACTTTGTTCAGCACCATTATGGTCAAGATGGGATTCGACAAAGAGATCCTTGAACGCGATGTATCAACGCTGTCTCTCGGTCAGAAGAAATGTGTTCTCATCGCACTGTCGTTATGTGAGAAGGCTGACCTGTATCTGTGGGATGAACCGCTGAATTATGTTGATGTGTATATCAGGCAGGAGATAGAGCGTCTTCTGAGCGCAAGTGATATTACATTGCTTTTTGTGGAGCACGATAAGATGTTCAGTGACAATGTGGCTGATCAGGAAGTGGAGATGAAGTGCTGAAGTTCAGACATAAAAGCCTTTTGACATCGGCGCGTGCGTGTGTTATTATCTCTAACGCTGCCGTAACTTAGGCGATGCGGATGACTCCAACCCTTGCCTCAGTTACCGGTGAATACATAAACAGGAGGAAAGTACCATGGCACACAGCAGAGGTATTGATAAGGCTGAGATCATCAAGACTTATCAGCTTGCAGAAGGCGATACAGGTTCACCTGAGGTTCAGATCGCACTTCTCACAGCAAGGATCAATCACCTTACAGAACACCTGAAGACCCACAAGGGTGATCACCACTCAAGAAGAGGTCTTCTGATGATGGTTGGTAAGAGAAGAGGACTTCTTGATTACCTTGCACAGATCGATATCGAGAGATATAGAACGATCATTGCGAAGCTCGGAATCAGAAAGTAATCACTACACTGATCTAAGATCTTACAGAGGGGGCTGTCTCTTGGAGACAGCCTTCATTTTGTTCACAAATTATTATTTATTTCTCAGGTAAATCAATCTATAATATCTACATGAGCAAAATTAAAGAATATTTCAGTCAGAAGTTCGGCGTTTATTCGCTTGCGGCAGTTGTAGGTGTTGTAGTTTACTACATCCTGTTCCATCTCGTCGATATCTTCTCGTGGCTTAAGTATGCTATCAACCTGATGGCTCCGATAATCATTGGTATCATATTTGCATATCTCATAGATCTCGTTGTTGTTTTCTTCGAGAAGAAGGTATTCCGTAAGCTCAGGAAACAGAAGATCCGGAGCATGTTGTCTATCGTCGTATCATTTATCCTTATTCTTACTGTTATAGGTCTGTTCTCATGGTTTGTTATGCCTGAACTTGTGAGAAGCATCTATAAGTTTATCACTGAAGCAAAAGGGTATTCGGGAATTATAGAAGAGAACCTCAAGAAGCTTGATGAATTTGCAGCCCGTTACGGTATCACGTTGGGAGCTTCAACGTGGCCTGACAGCATGTATTCCGGATTCGATAAATGGATGTCTGAGATTACCAGCAATCTGTCGTCAACGATGAGTACGATCATGGGAGTCGGGGCAGTTCTGGCTAACATTATAATCGGTGCTATTCTTGCAGTTTATTTCCTTATCGGCAAGAGGAGACTTTTTGCAGGTGTTGCAAAGTTCAGACACTCACTCCTCACAGATGAGCAGTACAAGAAGCATACAGCATTTATGAAGAGGAGTCTTAATATTTTCTCGAGGTATATCAGTTATTCACTGCTCGAAGCCGTGGGTGTTGGAGTTGTTAATGCAATATTTATGCTGATAGCCGGAATGCCTAATGTAACCCTTATCTCCGTAATAGTCGGAGTAACAAATCTGCTTCCGACATTCGGACCTATTGCAGGCGGTGCGATCGGTGCATTTCTGCTCTTTGTCGAGAGGCCGTTCTACGCACTCATATTCATCATATTCACGTTTATTCTGCAGTTGATAGACGGCTATATTGTTAAGCCAAAACTCTTCAGTGATTCGATGGGTCTGCCGTCAGTTCTGACTTTGATATCGATCATTATCGGAGGCAAGCTTTTTGGTATGGTCGGTATCCTCTTATCGATACCTTTTACGGCCGTGTTGTCGATACTTTACCATGAGAGTTTGTTGCCCTGGCTTGCAATGAGAAAAAAGCAAAAAAAGATCGAGAAAGAGAATGTTGCAAAATAGAATGTTTTATGCACAAAAACGGATAATCAAATTAATTCGTTAGAGGTTATTTGCACAAAAGAAAAAAACAAATATTGACATAAAACACATAAAAGTATATTTTTCAAACTGTGTTCAAGATTTTTATGGCGAATAGGAGGAAATATACTATGCCTAGCACAACAAAGAAGACAGCAGATGTTAAGCCTGCTGAGAAGACAGTTAAGACAGACGCTCCTGCAGCAGTAGCACCCGAAGCAAAGGCTGAGGTTAAGGCTCCTAAGGCTGCAGCAAAGAAGACCGCTGCTAAGAAGGCAACAGCAAAGAAGCCCGCAGCTAAGAAGACAACAGCTAAGAAGACAGCTGCTAAGAAGCCTGTTGCTAAGAAGCTCGGCAAGATCATCTTCGAGTTCGACGGACAGCAGATCGATCTTAAGGCTATCGAGAAGAAGGCTGCTAAGCTCGGCGGTGACGTTTATGTAGTTGCCGGTGAGAAGAAGATCTTCGACGCAGAAGGTAAGGCTGTAGAGCTCTTCTAATTGAGACTGAACTATTGATAATGAAGACCGTCATCCGGCGGTCTTTATTTATTTCCGTGAATAAAGTATACTTCATATCATGATAATGCATTCTGATGAGAGGTGACTCAGTTGGATAATGAACTTTTGAGCAGAGAAGTTACTGATATAGTAAGTGATATCCTTGAGGATTACGGTAAGGGAAGGATCATCGATGAATCGAGGAATTATGTCCATCCCGATACTGATGCTGTGACCGATATACTTGATAAGCTCAAGAATATTGTTTTCGCCGGGTATTTCAACAGCAACCATTACCGTTCTTATACACTTGAGAATAAGATCTCCATGCTTGTTGAGGATGTTACATATAACCTCAGCAAACAGATAGCAACCGTCCTTCTGTATCAGGAGGATAACCGGGATAAGAGAATGCACGAATTGAGGACAATGGCAGATCAGATGACACTCGACTTTATGAGGAGGATCCCGAAGATAAGAGAGTATATCAATACTGATGTTGAAGCGACATACGAAGGCGATCCCGCATCGGCAAGCAAGGATGAGATCATATTCTCATATCCGGGGTTGTTCGCGATATTCGTTTACAGGGTGGCACATGAATTGTTTACCATGGACATACCGCTGATACCGAGAATGATGACCGAGTATGCTCACAGTCTGACAGGTATCGACATCCATCCCGGAGCTTCGATCGGCAAGTATTTCTTCATTGACCACGGCACCGGCATAGTAATAGGCGAGACGACGGTGATAGGCGAACATGTTAAGCTCTATCAGGGCGTGACGCTCGGAGCACTCTCCACAAGGGGCGGACAGAGCCTCAGAGGGACAAGAAGACATCCTACGATTGAGGATAACGTAACCATCTATTCCAATGCATCCATACTCGGCGGCGATACTGTCATAGGCAGGAATGTCGTCATCGGAGGTAATGCATTTATCACCAAATCGGTATATAAGGAAAATGTTTGATCTGGTTTCTGATTATAAGCCATCCGGTGATCAGCCCAAGGCAATAGATGAACTTGTGAAGGGCATAAGGGAAGGCTCCAAAGGTCAGGTCCTTCTCGGTGTAACAGGTTCGGGCAAGACGTTCACTATGGCAAACGTCATTCAGCAGATAGGACGGCCTACACTCGTTCTTGCACACAACAAGACTTTGGCGGGTCAGCTTTATGCGGAACTCAAAGAACTCTTCCCGAACAATGCGGTTGAGTATTTTGTATCCTATTACGATTATTATCAGCCTGAGGCATATATTGCGGCTACCGATACGTACATTGAGAAAGACAGCTCGATTAACGATGATATTGACCGCATGCGCCATGAGGCAACCAAGTCTCTGCTTACAAGGGACGACGTTATAGTGGTTGCATCCGTGTCCTGCATATACGGCATAGGTGACAAGTCGGATTACGAATCACTTGTTGTTCCGCTCTCCGTGGGACAGACCATAACGCCTGAGGAGGTCATGGCACAGCTCGTCAACATCCAGTATGACCGTAATGATCTCGAGCCTGTCAGAGGCTCATTCAGGGTGCGCGGCGACGTGATAGACATCTTTACGCCGGATTCGGAGAATACGCTTACAAGGATCAGTTTCTTCGATGATGAGATAGATAAGATCAGCTTTGTTGACAGGATCACGGGAAGGATGGAATACTCAAAGAATTTCATAGAGATCTTTCCGGCTTCACACTATGCAACGGGGCGTGCCAAGCTGATGCATGCTATTGAGACTATTGAGGAGGAGCTTGAAGAGCGCCTTGCCGAACTTAGGGCAGAAGGCAAGCTGATCGAGGCCTACAGGCTTGAGCAGAAGACAAGATATGATATCGACATGATGCGCGAGACGGGATTCTGCAAGGGCATTGAGAATTATTCGAGACATATATCGGGAAGAGCTGCCGGTGAGGCTCCGTGTACATTGATGGACTTTTTCCCCGATGATTATCTTCTCCTCATCGACGAGTCACATCAGACGATACCGCAGGTGGGTGCGATGTATAACGGTGACCGCGCACGTAAGGAGATGCTTGTCCAGTACGGATTCAGGCTTCCTTCGGCTTTTGATAACAGACCTCTCAAGTTCGATGAATTCGAGCAGCGTATGGGGCAGACAGTGTTTGTTTCCGCTACGCCTGCCGATTACGAATTGAAGCACAGCAGCAAGGTTGTAGAGCAGGTTATAAGGCCTACGGGACTCCTTGATCCGGAGATATTTATCAGACCTGTTGAGGGGCAGATAGAAGATATCCTCCATGAACTTGCCGAGAATAAGAAGCGCGGTGAGAAGTCTCTCATAATGACATTGACGAAGAAGATGAGTGAGGATCTGACTGACTTCCTTGCCAAGGAGAATGTCCGTGTTGATTATCTGCATTCCGATATCAAGACTGTTGACCGTATGAGGATACTGAATAAGCTGCGCAGCGATGAGACGGATGTTATCGTAGGAATCAATCTTCTCAGAGAGGGAATAGATCTTCCGGAGGTATCACTCCTTATGATATTGGATGCTGATAAGGAAGGGTTCCTGCGTTCAACGAGGTCCCTGATACAGATTATAGGAAGATGTGCCCGTAACAGCAACGGCCGGGTCATACTGTACTGCGATGAGATAACCGACTCGATAATGGAGGCCGTGGGCGAGACTAACCGCAGGCGCGATATACAGAAATCATATAATGAAGAGCACGGAATAGTTCCCAGGACGGTCATAAAGCCTGTTAAGGATGTATTTGAGACGATAATGGGAGCGGCTTCCGAGACAAAGAGCAAGAAGCTTGATGTGGAGTCTCTTATCAATGACGGAGTTATCAAGAGCAAGATCGATCCTTCTGACAGGGATAAGATGATCGACAAGCTCACAACGGAGATGAAGAAGGCTGCAAAAGACCTTGATTTCGAGCAGGCTGCAGCAATCAGAGATGTCATAATTGCACTAAAAGAAGGGGCGCAGTGATATTGTTTTTTGTCTATAATGCTGTATAATTATTACATTAATATTTCACGGAGGTGAACAGAAATGGCGTTATTTGACCCCAAGACAAAGGTAATACAGGGATATGAGAAGGCAATAAGCGATAAGAACCTTTCCATTAAGAGATATTATGACGAGATCGGCCGCCTTTATTATGGTCAGTACAAAGATAATAACGTTGACGTTACCAAGGATATCAACACACGATGTGATTCCGTAACGAAGCTTTACAGGGATATCGAAGAACTGAAGCACAAGATCCTTTTTGAGAAGGGACTGAAGCTCTGTCCTTCATGTAAGACGGAGAATAACCTTGAGTATGCTTTCTGCTTCAAGTGCGGCAATAAGTTCAATCCTGAGTCTGCAACAAGGGTTATCATGGAAGATGAGATCACACCTGCTCCTTCCGCACCTGCAGAAGAGAAGGCTGAAGAGAAGCCTGCTGAAGAGAAGGCAGAGGATACGGCAGAGTAAAGGCTTTTGTAACATTGTTATATTGAAGCGCTCCACTTCAGGCGGGGCGCTTTTTTTAAGTTCATTTAAGGTTCGCAGTATATATTAGATTTTACAAGGATGTTTGGATATAATCTTGATGAAAGACGAGGATAGGATAATGAACGGAAAAAAGATCAGACGATTACTTGCATTACTCATGACATCAGCCGTGATCATGTCATCAGCGGGCTGTGCCGGCGGATCCGCTAACGGGACGGGTTCGGAACAGACTGGTGTTACCGGCGGAGAGTTCTCCAGTACAAATGACGGTGAACACGCAATCGAGGCTGACGGCGAAGAGAAGAGTTATTCCGGTGTCAAGGTGACAAAGACCGGGGATTCCTCGGCCGGTGACGAGGCTGATTTCTACGGCGATAATGCCGCAGTCTTTGCAACGAACGGAGCAACACTGACTCTTGAAAACATGACGATCGACACGAACGGTAAGCATGCAAATGCCGTTTTCTCCTACGGCAGCGGTACAACAGTTGAAATAATCGGTTCGCAGATTACAACGAGCGGAGACTGCTCCGGCGGACTTATGACGACGGGCGGCGGGACGATGATCGCGAAGAATCTTACGATCAGCACCACAGGCAATTCATCTGCTGCAATAAGATCCGACAGGGGCGGCGGAACGGTAAAGGTTGAGGAAGGCACCTATACGACATCCGGCAAGGGCTCTCCCGTCATTTATTCGACTGCTGATATTACAGTATCTGAGGCTAATCTGACATCGACCTCTTCTGAAGGTATAGTTGTTGAAGGCCGCAATTCTGTTACATTGAATAACGTCACGCTGACAGCAGATAATAATACTAATAACAGTGACAAATCGTCTGTACATAAAGCCGTCATGATATATCAGTCGATGTCAGGTGATGCGGCACAGGGCGCTGCAACATTCACAATGACTGACGGATCATTGACTAATAAGACTGGGGATGTTTTCTTTGTTAACAATACTACGGCAACGATTACTCTAAGTAATGCCGTTATCATCAATGAGGATGAGAACGGTGTGCTTCTCAGGGCAGAAGCGGCCGGTTGGGGCAAGGAAGGAAGCAACGGCGGCAAGGTCAATCTGTATCTCAATGCGCAGGACGTTGAAGGCGATATAGTTGTAGATAAAGTCTCGGGCGTGAATCTGTATCTCGGAACTGATTCAGTATACGGCGGTGCGGTCAATGCAGCTAACGGTGGAGACGTTTATGTGGCAATCGAGTCAGGCTCCCAATGGGTGCTCACCGGCAATTCCTATGTAAAGGGGCTGTCGTGTGAAGCCGGCGGGGTCGACCTTAACGGGTATACGCTCTATGTGGATGGTGTTCCGTATACTGCAGGAACAAGCTCCAGCGGAACTGCTATAGTGTTCAGTTCCGGATCTGATGACAGTGGTGACGGTATGCCCGGCGAGCCTCCTTCAGGAGAAAAGCCTGACGGATCTCACGAACCTCCGCCGGGCGGCAGACCGGAAGGAACTCCTCCTCCCAAACCGGGTGAGAATACATGAGCAGGTATTTACCAAAGTATTGATAAACGGTGAACAGACTGTTAAAAAAGGCGTACCTATCATAAATCAAACACCTTGTTTAATGTGCCTCTTTGTATAATCAAATCATCTTGAACAAGATGAGGAGGCAGGCAACATATGAATACAGGCAATCATTTGACTGCAGAACTTGCTCCCGTCAGGGCAGGAAGTGCTGCAGTTATTTTTATGCCGGATGCAGTACGGATCTTTTTGCCATATATGTAAATCTACTGTTGCATATCTGACAATAAAAACAGAATTGAAAGATATCCCGGCTCGTATCCTACATAATCAAATATTATTGAGTTTTTTTGCATTAATCAGGATTCAAAGGAGGTTACCATGTTTTACAAGATGAGACGCTACCTTGCCGTCGCGATAGCCGTCGCGATGGTGATCACATGCCTGCCTTTCGGGCTGCTTGTAAGGGCGGACGGGCAGAAGATCTACTACCTGTATATTGCAGGTCATGATGATGAGGGCGATGACATCTATGATGTCACGACAGAGTACCCTGATGACGGGTCCCTGATGGGGATCTATGTTGAAGGAGGTACTTATAACTTTGAAGAGGAGGGCGGAATACTTATAGCCAACAATGCTGTAGTCAATGTTCCTGTGGAGGTCGTTTCTTCAGGCAATGTTGAATACAGACTTGCAGGTGACGGGCAGATAGTTACTGATTTTGGCATTATTTCCACCAATGAGGAAGCATATACCGGAGAGATCACTTATGATGCTTTGAGAACAAGGTTCTTTAGCAACAATGAAGACGGTCATCCCGCAGCCCCTGCTTATAATCTCAGGGTTACTGCTGATCTTGAACTGGATTCTTCAATGAGGATCGACGAGCTGGTCGTTGATAAAGATGTTAAGCTCTCTATTAAGGCCGGTGGTTTTGAAGGCTACTCTCAGGCTGTCACAGTGAGTGCCAACTCCGCAGTTATCAACGGCACGCTCGAGATACAGAGTGCTCCTGACGGATCGTTCGGACTCAACTGTCTGTATATCAACGAAGATGGAAGTCTTACTGTAGCACAGTCAGGCAAGATCACCGGATCACTTGGCTCACTTATCGAAATGAGAGGCGGATCATCTTTTGCAGGGATCAGCCTTTACGAGAGGAAGGGTGACTCGATCGTATCTGCAGAGCAGGGGGATGAGGCAAGATATCTCTATGACGAAGCTGAAGATAAGTGGATCGCAGATCATGCGTATAATTCTGACAGAGGTTTCTTTGCGATCGGATATGATGACCGGCGCAATGAGATGAATAATCCTGAGGCCTATGTGAAGCTCGATGGTTCTGATGTTATTCCGTATGGTGTATATCATTACGAATATGTTGAAGGAATGAAGATGACATTTACTCTTATTCCTCCAGAGGAATTGAAGGACACGACCCCGATAGTTGAAGATTCATATGGCAGCAATTATAACGTTACTAAGGACGGGGATGATTATATCCTGGAGTTCAAACCCGGTCCTGAAGGATTCAATCTTGAAGTATACTGGAGTGATTTTGAGGCACTCAACCCTGATGAAAGTCAGGTGCTCTTTGACATCGAATGGAACGGTTCCGTATTCTATGCCGAACCTAGTGGCACAATAATTGATTCAAAGCAGGATCCCTTCAACATGAACCATATGAGATATCTGGTCGACTGTTCATCAGATGAAGATATCACGTTAAGGTTCAGTGCTACTGAAGGACACTCAGTTGATGCGTTCTACTATAACTGGGCACGTTACGACGGAGATAATATTGAAGATCTGCTTAATGATCATCGTGAGTTTACTTTCGATGATCAGAGCAATGAGCTGGTCTATACATTGATCCGGAAAAATCTGGACTGGGACCGTGCTGTCTTCTTCGTCATTGAAGCAGACGATGCGGAATTTGGCCCTGACGGCCCGCATTTCAGCGAATACGAATATGGTGTCTACTTCAACGACTGGCGCGGTGAAGCTCGCGTCATGATGGACGATGCCGATCTTATCT